>CAZBTB010000022.1:0-10777 GCA_964494605.1 uncultured Lachnospiraceae bacterium | reverse complement strand
GGTAACGCCTTCCAGGATTTCGCCGAACAGCTCTGTTATTTTAGCTCGAAGTTTGTCGTTTTCGGCAGGCAGAACAACCTTCATTCCGCTGCGGGAAAATACCAAAGTTCCGCCCGTGCGCACCACGGCGGACAGAAATGCACGCTTACAGCAGGTTGTCGGAAAATTAAGCGCGGTTATTTCGTTTTTGGCAAGTCCCGAATATCCGTCCATATCAGTCGTACAAGCCCTTGTTTTTGCGGCTGCGGAATCGGGGCAGGCGCTCCCAATTCGCAATCTGAGAATACGGAATGCCCACGCGCTCTATCGCCTCTACGGGCACCGAGAAATCGCCGACACGATTTACAGAGTGCGCGTCGGAATCGCAAATAAACTCCACGTCCAAGGCGGCAATCCTGCCGAGCTCTTCGTCGGTAAGCGATACGCGTTTGCCGTTGAGCTCGAAATACGTGCCGAAATGCTTGCACGCTTTAGCAACTTCCACCGCGTCCGCCTTTATGCCGTAGTTGGGGTGAGAAAGAATATCTATATCGTATTGTTCTAAAAGCTTAAGATAAGCGTCGGTATTGCGCTTGATCATTTTTTTGGTGTTTTTTTCGGTGTTGCCCAAAATAAAATTAGGCAGAAAGAACGTGGGAAAATCGCTGAGCTTGTCCGGCAGAACGAATTTGTGGTAACCGCATATAACTATGTCGAGCTTAGGCATGTCCGTCGGTAAAATATCGGCTTTACCTTTACGCGAGCTCAAGTTTGTTTCAAGTCCCAGATAAACGTTGATCATGGGATACTTTTTCTGGGTAAGTTCGATTTCGTCGCGCATCCATTTAAAGTCCATGCGCCTGACGTTGTAGGTCATGTGGCGGAATCCGTGATCGGTTATTCCTATTTCTTTCAAGCCCAAACGCACCGCTTGAAGCACGTTCTCTTCGATCGTGCCCTTGCCGTGGGAATACACCGTATGCGTATGATAGTCCGCCCAAAATGCCATTAAAATTCTCCGATAAGCCTGATTTCTCTTTCCAATACTATTCCGAACCGAGCGTAAACGCGCTCCTCTATCCGTTCCATTAACTTAACTACGTCGCTTGCCGTTGCTCCGCCGGTGTTGATTATGAAGTTGGCGTGTTTCTCAGAAACGACCGCGCCGCCTTCTTTAGCTCCTTTAAGTCCTGCCTGCTCTATGTAATAGCCTGCGGATTTATCGGCTTTTTTATAAACCGATCCGGCGCTTCTTCCGCCCGGCTGTAACACTTCGCGCCGCCGACGCATCGACCTCATAACCTCTAAAATTTCGCTCGGCTCTTTTTCTTTAAGCTTAAGCCCTACGCCCGCTATAAAGTCGGTTTCGGCAAAACCGCTGCTTCGGTACGAAAAACCGCAATCGCATCGGTTCACCCTCACTATTTTGCCGCCGCGGAATACGTCGACAAAGGAAATAACGTCCGAAAACGAACCGCCGAATGCGCCTGCGTTCATTATGACCGCTCCGCCCACGGACCCGGGAATACCCGACGCCCATTCTAACCCCGACAGTCCGCGCTCAGCCGCATAGGCGCACAAAGTCACGAGCGACACTCCGCTGTCGGCATACACGCTTTCGCCGTCGAATACAACCGATTTCAGCCGATTGACGATTACCGGCTCGCTTACGCCGCGGTCGGACACAAGAACGTTAGATCCGCGCCCGAGAACGACGGCGTTATTAAAGTCACAGGCAAATATATCGTCACGCGACCTCAGCGTAAAAATCTCCGCCTCGCCGCCTATACCGAAACTCGTGTAGTCGCTAAGCCGTGCCGTACTCATATATTGTACCTCATTTTCGCATAATTTTCAAGCACATGACTGCGCTCATACCATTATATGCAAAAACGGGTACGGCTTTTACTTAAGTTTGTTAAGGTACTTGCTGAACTTCGCTATGTCGTCGTTGTTGCCGCCGACGATAATATGGTCGTCTGAGCTCAAAACCGTATCGCCGCCGGGGGAAGAAAGAACCTCTTCGCCCTTTTCAAGCACGAGAATGACGTTGACCTTGAAATGCTTTCTGACGTCAAGCTCGATAAGGCTCATGCCCGACCAGGCGGACGGCACCGCAATCTCGATAATACTGTAACGGTCGTTTACTTCCATCAGGTCGTTAAGACGCTGATTGATAAGCTTGTTGGCGGTCTTGTACGCCATGTCCGATTCGGGGATAAGCACGTAATCGGCGCCGATTTTCTCGAGCACCTTTTTATGCTTTTCGTTGTAGGCTTTGGCAATGATGTACGGAACGCCCATTTCCTTACATGTAAGCGTGGTAAGAATGGACGCCTGAATATCGCCTATTGCCACGACAACCGCGTCGAACGTACTTATCTCGACGGCTCTTAAAACGCTTTCGTCGGTGGCGTCCGCCGTTATTGCGTGCGTCGCGAAACCGCTGACCGCTTGCGTACGCTCTTCGGACTCGTCGATTGCAAGCACTTCCTTGCCGCCCGCAACCAATGCGCGCGCCAGCTCGCTTCCGAACCGTCCCAATCCTATGACTGCGAACTGATCGAGTTTCCTCTTGTTGAACTTTGCCATATTCTATCTCCTAATTAACTAAAACCGTTTGACGGCACAGACGCCGCATAGGCCGTCAAACTACATCATGACGTTGAATTCCTGGTACTTAATATTATCGGGTGTATTATTTCTCTTTATTGCGGCAACCAACAGAGTATACGCGCCCACTCTGCCCATAAACATTATGAGAATGATTACGAGCTTACTGCCCGTCGACAATGCGGTCGTAATACCCATTGTAAGTCCCACAGTTGCATACGCGCTTACCGTTTCGAACAGCAGTTGTTCAAACGTGAAGTTTGCACCGTCAAGCCCGAGCAGGACGGTTTGGGCAAGAGTGATAACCACAAACGCAAGCACGAGAATAGTAGCCGCTTTGCTCTTGACCTCGTTGCCCACTTTTCTCAAGTCGATAACCGCAATCTTACGGTTGCGGATATGTGCAACTATCCAAACCAAAAGGACAAACAGCGTAGTCGTTTTGATACCGCCTGCGGTAGACCCGGGCGCCGCGCCTATGAACATCAGAACCATAGTCAGATTGCGCGCAACGGGAGTCATTGCTTCCATGGGAAAAGACGCAAACCCTGCCGTACGCGTGGACGCGGACAGGAAAAACGCATTACAGAGCTTATCGAAAAATCCGAGGTTCCCGAGCGTCAGCGGATTGTTGTACTCGCAAACCATATACACAATCGTACCCAGTAAAAGCAGAACTCCGCCCACCGAAAAGATAATCTTGCTCTCCACTCTCAGCTTTTTGGGGTTGCGCGTTTTTACCAGATCGCCGATAGCGATAAAGCCCAAACCGCCTGCCGTTACGAGCAATGCGATAACAATGAGCACAAACGGATTACCCGCATACGCCGCAAAGCTGCCGTCTCCGGGTAATATGTCAAGGCCCGCGTTACAGAACGAAGTTATCGAATGAAACACGCCGTACCACAGTGCACGCCCGAACGAAAAGTCAAACGAAAACGCAATAGTAAGCAGCAACGCACCCGCACCCTCGATAATGGCGGTAAACTTGATAACGTTGAGCGCAAGCTTATTGAGTCCGCTCATATCGCTCTCGGACAGATAATCCCTCATATTGAGCTTTTCGCGAAGCGTAAACCGTTTCCCGAACATGACGAACGTAGCCGACGCCCACGTCATAAAGCCCAAGCCTCCGAACTGCACTAGGATAAGCACGACCGCCTGTCCGAACCCCGTTAAAACGCCCGAAACGTCCACGGTCGAAAGTCCCGTAACACAGGTCGCGGACGTTGCCACAAACAGCGCGTCGACAAACGACAGTCTTTCCCTCCCCGAAACGGGAAGAACGAGCAAAACCGCTCCCACCAGAATCATGGTGAGAAAGCTTAAGACGATTATGCGCGTTTGATTGAGAAAGCGCCCCAAAAGCGACTTTCTGCTCATTTTGACAAATCCGTATTTCATCTATTATTATCTGTGATATAATTTTTTCGTCTGGTATTTAGGCTCGGAGGTAAGGTTTACGCCCAGCTTCTTTATAACGTTGACGTCCACCTGCGAGAGAATAACCGTCGAGTGCATTTCCAAGCCGCGGAGCTTGGGCAGCTGCTCCATTGCAAGCTGAGCCGTGGGACTCGTAACCGCGCAAATGGACAGCGCAATAAGTATTTCGTCGGTGTGAAGTCTGGGGTTATTATTCCCAAGGTGCTTGGTTTTCAGCCGCTGAATGGGTTCGATTACAGCGGGCGCCAACAAAGGCACGTTGTCCGCAATGCCGGCAAGCGCCTTAAGCGCATTCAACAGCGCCGCCGAGCTTGCGCCCAGTAACGACGTGGTTTTGCCCGTTACGATTCTGCCGTCCGCTAATTCGATTGCCGTGGCAGGTCCGTCGGTCTGCTCCGACTTAAGAAGCGCCGCGCCGACAACGGGACGCATGGACATGTCCAGTCCCGATTGCTTCATGAGCAGCTTGGTTTTGTCAACCACTTCCGCGCCAACTTTATCCTGTCTGAAATCGGTAAGCGCCTGCAAATGCCGCCTGATTATCTCGGAGTTAGCCGCCTCGCGCACCGCATTGTCATCGAAAATGCAGTTACCCGCCATATTTACTCCCATATCGGTAGGCGACTTATAGGGGGACGAACCGTAAATAAGCTCGAAAATACTGTTGAGAACGGGAAAAATCTCCACGTCGCGGTTGTAGTTTACCGTCGTTTCGCCGTAAGCCTCGAGGTGGAACGGGTCAATCATATTAACGTCGTTTAAGTCCGCAGTCGCAGCCTCGTAAGCGATATTCACGGGGTGCTTTAAGGGAAGATTCCAGATGGGGAAGGTCTCGAACTTAGCGTATCCCGCCTTAATACCCTTCTTATGGTCGTGATAAAGCTGGCTCAGGCAAGTAGCCATTTTGCCGCTGCCGGGTCCCGGGGCGGTAACGACGATAAGCGAACGCTCCGTCTCGATATAATCGTTTTTACCGTAGCCTTCGTCGCTGACAATGTGCTGAACGTCGTACGGATAGCCTTCGATAGGATAATGACGGTACACCTTGATACCGAGATTGTTGAGCTTGCTCTCGAACTGCTTGGCAAGATTTTGCTCGTTGTAATGCGTAAGCACTACGCTGCCGACGTAAAGTCCCGTCGAACGGAACGCATCGATAAGTCTCAGTACGTCGAGGTCGTAAGTAATGCCGAGGTCGCCGCGCACTTTGTTTTTTTCGACAGCCTCCGCGCTGATAACGACAACGATTTCAGCCTGTTCTTTAAGCTGAAGCAGCATCTTGAGCTTACTGTCGGGCTGGAATCCCGGCAGCACGCGCGAAGCGTGGTAATCGTCGAACAGCTTGCCGCCGAACTCAAGGTACAGCTTACCGCCGAACTTGTTGATACGCTCGCGGATTTTTTCCGATTGCATTGCTATGTACTTGTCGTTATCGAAGCCTGTCTTTTTCATTAGCTTATCTCCCGTCTGTCATTCCCGTATATTCTAACATATTTCGCGAAATTTGACAATCGGATTTAGGTGTTTTCAAAGAATAAATCCCCGCTTAAACCGCAGGGACTTTATTAACGTTATTTCTTCCATCTGCCGAACACTTCGTTTGTGGGCATTATGTAGCTGAAAGTGTCGGGATATTTCTTGATAATTCGCTCCATATCGCCTATCTGGCGGCGCTTTATGACACACGTCAAAAGCTTATGCTGTTTGCCCGTATACTGACCTACTGCGTCAATAGCGGTTACGCCGCGGTGAAGCTTTTCGAAGATCTCCGCGCTTATCTCGTCGCTGCTGTTGGTGATTATCTCTATCTTGATTGCGCTCTTGCCGCCCTTAATAAGCTTATCGGAAGTTGCACTTGATGAAAACGCCTCGATAATTGCAAGAAGCACAGGTGTAAAACCGTTGCCGTATACGAAGAACGAGCTAAGTATTACCGTCGAATCAAGCGCGAATATCAGATACGATATGCTGATATCGGGACGCTTTTTCTGTATTATCGCGCCTATGATATCGGTACCGCCCTGGCTGCCGCCCGCACGCATCATAATCGTAAAGCTCAGTCCGCACAGAACGCCGCCGAACACAGCAGACATAATGGGCGTCCCCGTCTCGGCATACGCAAGACTTATGCCCGGGATAGCTTTATCGAAAAGACCTATTACGATAGTCGTTCCGCTCAGTACGAGCGTATAAGCGGAAGTAACGAAAAAGAAACGCTTGGAAAGCAAAAAGAATGCCAGAATCAAAAGCGGGATATTTACCGCAAGGTTAAAATAACCGAAGTTGATACCCGTCGCATATTCGAGCATGAGCGCAATACCCGAAATTCCGCCTACGGCGAACCCGTTAGGCGAAATGAAACAGTATGTACCGAAACCGCGAATGACCGCCGCAAGCACAATAAACATTGCCATACGCATTATATCGCGACCCTTTTTAACGTCGTCGGCAACGACTACTTCCTGTCCGCTGGCGAACTTAACTATGTGGCTGCCTTCTTGTACGTCATCGCTTGCAGGACTGTCCGTTACTTCGCCGTTCTCGGTCGGAGCTTCCGATTCTTCCGCCGTTTCCGCAATCAGATCTTTATTGTCTTCCATATTTTCCTCTTTAGACACATTATATTATTGCCATAGATAATGATATCGCCAAATCGAAAAATAGTCAAGCGGTTAAGCAGTTAATTATCCGCTTAAACATAAAAATAATTTAAATTACTAAACGACCGATATTACAATCGACCGTCCTGCTATATGTTAAGGGGTAAATTGATGAGCTATTTCAGGTAAGTCGGAAGTCATTTCCGATTTACGTGCCTATTATAACACCTATAAATTTATCTGTCAAGCGTTTTTTAAAACTTTTTTAAATTTTTTTATAAAAATTATTTTAACAGCTCGAGAATTTCTTTTACGGTGTTTTCTCTGCCCACAACCATGGAGGACAATGCGCTCTTACGTTCCTGCAATTCCATAATTTTCTCTTCGACGGTGTCCTTGACAATGAGCTTATAGACCTGCACGCTCTTTTGCTGACCCATGCGGTACGCTCTGTCTGTTGCCTGGTTCATGACCGACTCGTTCCACCACGGGTCGTAATGGATAACGACGTCAGCGCCCGTGAGGTTGATACCCGTGCCGCCCGCCTTAAGCGATATAAGGAAAACCTTGGTATCATTTTCGTTGAACTTGTTGACAAGCTTCATACGCTCGGACTTGGGCGTGTCGCCCTTTAAGACGTAGTGCGAAATGCCCTTTTCCATGAGCTTGCGGCGGATAACGTCCAACATGCTCGTAAACTGCGAGAACAGCAATATTTTGTGCCCGCCCTCGGTCGCCGTCTCGATCAGCTCCATACAAGCCTCGGTTTTGGCGGAATTGCCCTTGTAATCGGGATAGACAAGCGACGGATCGCAGCAAATCTGACGGAGCTTTGTGAGCATACTTAAGACCACTACGCGGCTCATATCGGGCGCGTTGTTTACGCTGTCGCGGATAAGGGCGAGGTTTGCCTCGTACAATTCTTTCTGCTCTCCTTCCATGGGCGAATCGATAACGCTTTCCGTCTTTGCGGGCAGCTCTGTAAGCACGTCCGCCTTAAGACGCCTTAGGATAAACGGCTTTACAATGCGCTTGAGCCTGTCGGCGGCGCCGTTACTGCCGCGCACGATATCGATTTCGTACTTGTCCTTAAACGCGCCGTAATTGCCGAGGTACATGGGCATTATGAAATCGAAAATCGACCACAATTCGCCAAGGTTGTTTTCTATAGGCGTGCCCGTCAGCGCGAAACGGTGCTTTGCCCGTATCTTTTTGACGGCAACAGCATTTTTGGTTTCGGGATTTTTGATAAACTGCGCCTCGTCGGCAATCGCGTAGTCAAACGAAATATTCTCGTACATCGCGTAATCGCGGCGGATAAGGTCGTAGGACGTAATAACAACGTCATACTCCGCCGACTTTTCGATAAGCGCGCGGCGTTCGTCCTGACTGCCCATAACGGCAAGCGCCTTAAGAGAGGGCGCAAACTTCTTTATTTCACCCATCCAGTTGAGCATAAGCGTCGTGGGACAAACTATGATTGCCGTGGACTTTTCTTCCAATAAAAGCGCGATGACCTGAAGCGATTTACCCAAGCCCATATCGTCGGCGAGTATACCTCCGAAGTTGTTTTCCCTGAGCATTTTGAGCCAACGGTAACCCGTCTTCTGATAGTTGCGCATTACGTTCTTGATCGACTCGGGAACTTCTATGTCCGCGCTCTCTGCGGTTTCGAGCGACTTAATAAGCGACTTAAAAGCACTGTCGCGGCTGAGACTGAAAAAGCCTTTACGCAGCTCGCTGCCCACGTACGGCGCATAATAGCGCGGCATTTCGAAGCCCGAGTCCGTAAGCTTGGCGACTTCTAGTATCTCGCTCAGCGCCTCGATCGAGCTGTCCTCGAGATTGACGAACCCGCCGCCCAATCTGATATAGCGCTTCTTTTCGCGGTACGCCTTTAAGATCGCGGCAAGCTCGGCATTGGTATAACCTTCCGCCGAAAGCTCGAGATTGAGTAAATCGCTCGTAAGCCTTACCCCGACGTGAATATGCGGCGAACGGCGAATGGACAAGCGTTTCATGCTGTCGGTAACGAAAACCTCGGCGTACTGGAACAGCTCTTTTACGCCCTCGCTCAGGAATATGAAAATCTCTTCCTCGTTGTCGATATAAAGGTCGGGATAGTGCGTAAAATACTTGGCAAGCACACCGCGGAGCGCGTTTTCGCTGTCCCAATCGCGCACGAAATCACCGCCTATAACGTCGGAGAATATGTCCACGTTGTTGTCGTCGTAGCTCGCCTGAACGTCCAGATAAACCTGCCCGTCCCTGCCGTTGATATAAATCTTGCACACGAAAGGCGCGGCTTCGTAAACCGAAAGATCGATTCCGTCGCTTTCGATGTCGATGTGACCGCTGAGCTCGGCTATTACGCTGTTGTAAAACGGGCTCATGTCGGACTCCGACACGAACAAACGCTTTTTCATGGCAACGGTATCGAAAAACGTGCGCACCGCTCCGTCAAGCTCGTCGCTTATGCGGTAAATCCTGTCACGGAGCAGTACGTATTTGTAGTCCTTGCCGTCGATAAACCTATACTCGGTGTCGCTTAAACTAACGTTAAACCCGCCCTCTTCCCGGGTTATCACAAGCTTAACGGGAAGCGGCGACGAAAAGGGCGCGACTAACGCTAAGTCGGACTTATTAAGGTGAATAAGCGACCCCTCATACAGCGCGAAAAACTCGTCAACGTCGCTGTACAGCAAACGGATTTCGTCCTTGTATTTAAGAAACGAGCCGCTCATTTCTATCTTTTCGAGATAACACTTCGTCAGGAACGTAATAAGCTTACGACTGTTTTCGGTGAAATTTTCGGGCGTGTGGTAAAGCTCGAGATCAACGCCGTAACGGCGGTATCCGCAAGCCTGCATACAGGACACGAAATCGGATATATCTTTTAGATTATACTGCTTTTTCGCGCCTATCGTAAACCTGAGCGAAACGTCGTCGTTCAGCTCTAAGTACGGAATAAGCTCGGTCTTGAGCATGTCGCCCGTGACGAAACGGCGGCGTTTTTTCTTGTTGTATTCGGATATGAGCGTGATCGCGCCCGCGTCCGTCTTTCTCTTCTCGCTCTCGCGAATGTTGGGATTTTTCTCCTCGTAGCTTAACGCCGTCGCCACAATATGCTTGCACGGCCCGCTCTCGAGATTGAAGTGCCCGCAGTCGCACGTGTAATCGTAAAGTCCGCCCTGCTCGTCAAACGTGATCTTGCACGAATACTGCCTGTCGCCCTCAACCGACGCGCGGATATTGAGCTTGCCTTCCTCGAGCGTGGTAGTAATGTTCTTGACTCTGTCGTCATAGAACTTCTTTTTGCCCGAAGCGAACGCGTCGCCCTGTGTTTCGTTGTAAAGCGTGTCGAAATCCAAAAACATAGTAGCCTCCGTTTGACTAAGTATTATACCACAATTTACAAAAAATAGCAAGCAAAACCGCCCCTACATCACGGGGCGGTTTCGTTTAATCCGAAAAATATCGAATAAGATTTATCCTTCAAAATTAAATCTCGATACTTCCATAAGAACTTTGCCGTTATGCTTAATCCGCAAATCCTCGTCTCTCACCTCAACGCACGCGCGCTCGGGCGCCGTTCCGTCCGTGTCGAAATTTACAAGCCAAACTCCGTTCACCTTTTCCGATTCGCAAAAAGCGCCCGTCATTCCCTTATGTACGCCCAAATCGGCGTACCGTTTTTCTTCCACGACAAGCTCAGCCGTGCACTCCTTTGTCTTTATTCTCTCGTGAACGACCTTTAAATCCTTCTCGTCTATCACACAATCTATATCGTCTGCAAACGTCACGGGATTTTCGAAAAAAAAACCAATCTGCTTTCGAAAATATTCCGAGGATCCAAAATCGTCCCTTTCATTCCCTTATGCACGCCTTCTTTGGCATACTTTTTCTTTTCAACCAACACCTCTACAACGTCATATTCTTTCATTAAAAACCTCCCATTGGCGTAACGTTCATTATTTTCCCGTCGGGATACACCATCCAACCGGTATTAAAGCTAACCGAGCCGATTGTGTCTTTTCTCGGTAACGTAAAGCGACTGCCGCCACTTGGACTTACGTACCCGCTTTATAAATTCTCCCGTTAGACAAAACGCCTTCCCGTAATTCTATTATAACATACAGTGT
>CAZBTB010000021.1:0-10828 GCA_964494605.1 uncultured Lachnospiraceae bacterium | reverse complement strand
CTAGCCGAGCGAAGCGAACGCCACGAAGTAACGCGTAGCGGAGAAATCTCCACCTTATAAAAAACTCACAGAACTTTTCCCAGAAAATCTTTTAGTCTGTCGCACTTAGGATTGGAGAAGAACTCTTCGGGAGAGTTTTCCTCGGCAACGACGCCACCGTCCATAAACAGAACGCGTGTGGCGACCTCGCGGGCAAAACCCATTTCATGTGTTACTATAACCATGGTCATGCCTTCGGCGGCAAGCTGTTTCATGAGATCAAGCACCTCGCCCACCATTTCGGGGTCGAGGGCGCTTGTAGGCTCGTCGAACAGCATAACTTTTGGTTTCATGGCAAGCGCGCGCACGATAGCGATACGCTGTTTTTGTCCGCCCGAAAGCGTGGACGGATAGACGTCGGCTTTGTCGTCTAGTCCTATTCGCTCGAGTAGCTCGTGCGCCGTTTTTTCGGCGTCCGCCTTGATTTCGGCTAAGCTTCTGCCAGTGTCCAAAAGCTCCTTCTTTTTCGCTTTACTGCGGAAGAGATTACCTAACTTTATAAAAAAATTCTTGCGTTTGATTTTAGTGAGGTTTTTCTTGGCTATAGTCACGGGTGCGAGCGTGATGTTTTTTAATACAGTCAGATTGTTAAACAGATTGAACTGCTGAAACACCATTCCGATATGCTGACGGTGAACGTTTATATCCACTTTCATATCGGCGATATCCTCGCCCTCGAAAAATATATTGCCGCCCGTGGGATCTTCGAGACAGTTGATACACCTTAAAAACGTGGACTTACCGCAGCCCGACGGACCGATAATCGCAATCTTGTCGCCGCTCACGACGTCGAGATCAATGCCCTTTATTACCTCGTTATCGCCGAAGCTTTTCTTTAATCCGCGAATGGAAATGAGCGCGTCGGGATTTACATTATTTTCTTGAGTCACTGCGCTTTAACCTCCTTTCCATAAGCCGAATACCGAGCGTAATAAGCAAGACGATAACAAGATACACCGCCGCAAGCATTAAATACGGTATGACGTACTCATAGTTTGAGTCGCCTATCGCGCGGAAAGCTTTAGTTACGTCCACGACGGCGATAAAGCTGACTATCGAAGTTTCTTTGATAAGCGAAATGAATTCGTTGCCGAGAGTAGGTAAAATATTTTTGACCGACTGCGGAATAACGATTTTCAGCATAGCCGTAGCGTAGCTTAGTCCCAACGCTCTGCCCGCTTCGAGCTGTCCGCGGTCGACCGACTGGATACCCGAACGCATGATTTCGGATACGTACGCGCCGCTGTTCAATCCGAAAATGATAACCGCGACGGTAACTCCGTCGGCAGGTATTCCCATTGCGGGCAGTAATACGAAGTAACCTATCAGCAACTGTACGACCATAGGCGTACCGCGGAAAAACCCGACGTACACGTCGCAAATGCCCGACAAAATTTTCGGCAGTCTTTTATACTTGGGTGTAACCTTGACAACCGCAATGAGCGTGCCGATAACTATTCCGATAATAAGTCCGAAAACGGCAATCTGAACGGTTGCCAGCAAGCCGTTCAGAACTTTTTTATATCCGCCGTAAGTGACGAACTGTTTATAAAATTGTTGCCACTTTTTCGCCATTACTTCTTCTTCAAAATCGCCTCAACGTCTTCTTTGGTCTTGCAATCGTCGAACTCGGTATTATCCTTTTTGACCACAATAACCTGATAAGCGTCCTCATAGTAGCTTGCCGAGAAGTTTACGCTTTCCTTTCTCGTTTTGGTAACAGTCAATCCCGCTGCCGCAATATCGACACCGTTTTTGCCCACGGACGTTACTACCGCGTCGAAATCCATATCTTCAATAACAAGCTCAAGTCCCAATTCGTCGGCAAGAAGCTTGACAATCTCCATGTCGATTCCGTAGAACTTATCGCCTTTTGTGTACTCAAACGGCGCAAAGCCCGATTCCGTCGCAACGACGAGCTGCTGATCCGCTTTGCCGACGTCTTTGGTAGCGCTCTCGATACCGACAAGCTCCGAGTCCGTTCCCTCTACGACATTGCCGTCGTCGTCGAATTCAACCGCGTTGTACTTAGCAAACAGCGCATCAAGCGTTCCGTCGCCTTTAATCTTTGCAATCAAATTATTGAGCGCCGTCAAAAGGGTGGATTGCTCTTTGTCTACGCCGAACGCGTACTCCTCGCTCGAAAGCTTAATGTCAATTACTTTGATATCGCTGTCTTTTGCCGCAAGCTGCTTAGCCGGCTCGTTGTCAACGATAACGTAACTGATTTGTCCGTTCTTCATTGCCTCGACGGCAAGACCCGCATTGGCGTACTCCATGCATTGGATATTGCTGTATCCCGCGAACTCCATGTCCTCGTTGCCTTTTAGGTACTCCCCTCCCGTCGTACCCTGTTGCACGCCGATTTTCACCTTGTTACCCGAGCACGCGGTCAAGAACACGCAGCACAGCGCGGTGATTACCGCCAAAACCGAAATAAGAATCTTTTTCATTATTGTTTACCTCACATTTAAACTTTGTTTATGCCCATATTATATGCGGTTTAACCGTATAAGTCAAGCATTTTTGTATAAATATTCAAAAATATTTTATTTAATTTAATTTTTATGCAATATTATTCATTTATACAGTCGATTTTTGCATAAAATTACAAAACCCCGAAACATTTTACTCACGTCGTCGGGGTTAAATAGGATTTTTTTATATGTGGAGATTCCTCGTCGGCTCGCGCCTCGCTCGGAATGACATCATAAAATATAATGTCTCACTCGGAATGACATTACAGTGCATGGGCTCGCGTTGTCATTCCGAGCGAGCAAGGTTTACCTTGCGACGAGGAATCTCCACCTATTAAAAATCAAAAAACCCTTCCTCAAATAAAATATTCCGCGAAATATTTCTCGGCATATACCATTCACTTGACAAAAAGAGACAGAAAATGCTAAACTTAAAAAAAACATACGGAGGCACGGAATGGCTGATTCGGATTACGATTCCGAAACCGTGGAATCGGAAGAAATTGCAAACAGACCCAAACGTCCGCGCAGGGAAAAAAGCGGACACAACGTTTTCCGCATAATACTCGGCACGATTTTTTTCTGGGCTTGGCTGGGGCTTAGCGGATATCTGCTGTATTTGGGGCATAACTTTATGCTTGCTCACGCCGCAATCAAATGGCAATACATACTCGTTTGGGTGGGCGTAGGTCTCGGAATTGCGGTATTGTGTCTTTACGGATTCGGCATTTTGGGCAACTTTTTGTCCGAGCTTAACGATCATCCGCAACTGTACGTACGGATAATCGGTATCATATTCGGCGGCATAGGCTTTATTGTCCGTCCTTATCCTGCGATGATTTACGGCGGAAACAAGAAAAAGATTCTGCACTTTACTACCACTATTCCGTTTGCGGTCATCGGCGTTGCAATTATTTTATTGAGCCTGCTCTATCCTGTGTATCTCAACTACATACCAACTTTCGACGCCGGCTACAAAACAGTCGCGACGGTATTCGGCGCGGTGTGCCTGGTGCATGCGCTGTTGATTTTGTTGCTCCCCAAATGCCCCAAGTGTAAGTGCCTTATGACGGAAATCGATTATCTTCCCATGAGCGAACAACAAATCAACTACGGAAGACGGCGCGAAGAATACGCCGGTCGAGCAAGTATAAGCGGCACAGGCGTAGACGTCTACCGCGACGTATGGGACACCTATACGGGCGACCAAACAACTTACGCAAAGGTTTATACCTGTAAAAACTGCGGAGAAGATAAATACGGTATGAAGTTTTCCGCTTTCCACGCCGACTCTCACGACGAAAAGGTTTGGTAAGAAAAACAAAGTTCCCGAATATAAAAAACCGTCGACGCGTTCGGCGGTTTTTTTATGTTGAGATTCCTCGTCGCAATTTCGCATAATGCTCATTGCTCGCTCGGAATGACAAAATAGAATAAACGTCTCGGACAAATACTAAGCTTAGTATCAACCCGAGACGTTTTTATTTTATAATGTCATTCCGCTAGCCGAGCGCGTAAGCGCGAACGCCACGAAGTATCGAGGCGCGAGCCGACGAGCGCGACGCGGCGGCACGACAGTGCCGTAAAAACAATCCTGCGAATTGTTTTTAGCCAAAGCGGGGTACGCGGGTGCAATCTATGATTGCGACCCGAGCAATATCTCCGCCTTATAAAATCATTATTTAATAAATTGCTCCGTTCTTATCGAGAAGCGTGT
The DNA here is from genome assembly GCA_964494605.1 of uncultured Lachnospiraceae bacterium. GTDB lineage: Bacteria > Bacillota > Clostridia > Christensenellales > Pumilibacteraceae > UBA10677. The sequence goes on along the minus strand of CAZBTB010000021.1, from coordinate 6,595 downwards.
GCAGTTTTTCTATATCGACGTCGGAAGCTTTGCCGTCCTTTGAAATAAGCGTTGCGGCGAGTCCTCCCGCCTCGCCTATACAGCAGACGATGGGCATGATTCTTAAGGACGCCTGTGCCTCGTGGGTTGCGGAAATACACCTGCCTACAACGAGCAGATTATCCGCATTTTTAGGCACGAGCGAGCGGTACGGGATTGTATAATACACGTTGTTGGGAAAATAGTAGTGGCTTGTACCCGAGCCTTCGGGATTGTGAATATCTATATCGTAGTTTCCGCAGGCGATCGAATCGTCGAACTTTTTCACTCCGATCAGGTCATCCTGATTAAGTACGTATTCGCCCTCGATCATGCGGCTTTCGCGTATTCCTATCTGCATAGCGGTAGAAATAAGCGTTGCGTTTTCGTAGCCGGGTCGTGTGCGTAAAAATTCGAACAGCTCGAAAACCTGTTCTCTTGCCTGCTCCTCGGCTTCGGACAGCTCGAACGGGTCGGTGGGGTTGTGCTTGACAACACGCGGGGAATTGAGGTGGCAAACGATTTTATCCGGGTTATTGAAAATAAGCACGTCCTCGCGCGGGTTTTTGATTTTTCCCGACGCCTGAGCGGCTTTGTAGATTTTCTGCGTTTCGGAAAAATGCTCGGTAACCCTGTCCATATCGACGTTGTTCAGTCTGAAGCACAGCGTCATCGGTTGGCAAAGTCCGTCGTCGCGTCCCAATCTTACGGGACAGCCGCTCATAAACGCAAGATTGCCGTCGCCCGTCGCGTCGATAAACACGTTTGCCGAAACAGCGAAAACGTTGCCTTGAGAATACACGTCAACGCTCTCTATTCTGTCGCCCGTTTTATTTGCCTTTACAACCACGGCGTCGAACAGAATCTCCACGCACGCCTCGGCGCACATTCGGTTAAGTACGATTTTAAGATACTCTTCGGAAAAATACTGACTTCCGAAGTCTTTGCCGTGATACTTTATTTCCAATTCGTGCATGCGTGTGCGAATCTCGCCGAAAAGCCCCTTGCTTAACGGTCGGCAATCGTCGCCCGTCCAATACGCCATAAACGGATTTACCAAGCACATGCTTGCCGCTCCGCCCAGTGCGTTCGTTTTTTCTACGAGCAAAACGCTTTTTCCTTCGCGCGCCGCAGCTATTGCCGCCGCCGCGCCCGCGAAGCCTCCGCCCACAACCGCAATATCGTAATTTTTCATATTCCCTCTCCTTTTTATGATAAGCAGATAATTCCATATCCGAACACGATTTTCGGTGCAAACGCACTCAATTACTTTGTTAAAACCGCTTGGTGTAGGACGCCCTACACCTTCGACGGTTTTGCCTCGTACTTGCGTGTGTTTGCATTCCGAAAATTGCTTGCACCTAGGCGTAATAAATTGCGAGATATTTTTGTCGCTAGCGAACGAAGTTGTGCTTAAATAGCACTGCGAGAGAGCTAACGGCGAAAAGAACCGCAATTTATAGCCTAGGCGTGTTCGTATTTGGAATTCTCTGCTTAAGGTAACGGTAGTCGAACACACAAGGCTTTGGCTACGGCTTATGGAGTTCGGCTACCATTACTACCATTACCTTACGTTTATTATATCAGCTTCCCGTTATCTTTTCCTTAAGTTATCTGCCCGAAAAGCTATAAAATACTGTTTGAGAATAAATATCGCTTGTAAAAAATCCGGATTTATGTTAGACTATATAAAAACTTGAACGGAGAACAGACTGTGAAACAATATTTCGATTGCGTAAAAAAGAATTTCGGTTTCGGCATGATGCGCCTACCCATGCTGGGCACGGACGTGGACTTTGAACAAACGAATAAAATGGTCGACCGCTTTATCGAAGAGGGTTTTAATTACTTCGATACGGCACACGGCTATATCGGCGGCTTGAGCGAGGTCGCGGTGCGCGAATGCCTGGTTAAGCGCCACCCGCGCCCGAGCTTTGTGCTTGCTAACAAACTGAGCTCGTCGTACTTTAAGACCGAGGCGGACGTAAAGCCCTTTTTCGAAAGCCAACTGAAAATCTGCGGCGTAGACTACTTCGACTTTTACCTCATGCACGCTCAGGGCGCAGTCAACTACGATCAATACGTGCGCTGCCGCGCCTACGAACAGGCGTTTGAATTAAAGCGCGAAGGGAAGATAAAGCACGTCGGTTTATCCTTTCACGACACCGCCGAATTTTTAGATAAGATTCTGGCCGAGAACCCCGACGTCGAGTTTGTGCAGATTCAGCTCAATTATCTCGATTTCGACGACCCTGCCGTTCAGTCCCGCAAATGCTACGAGGTCTGCCTGAAGCACAATAAACCCGTAATCGTCATGGAACCCGTTAAGGGCGGAAACCTTGTCAATCTCCCCGAAAAGGCGGATAAAATCCTACGCGACCTCAACGGCGGAAGCAACGCAAGCTATGCCGTGCGTTTCGCCGCAAGCTTCGACGGCATATTCATGACGCTGTCGGGCATGAGCGACCTCGGGCAGCTTAACGACAACGTTTCGTATATGAAGGACTTTAAGCCGCTCAACGACACCGAGCATGACGCAATCGGTCGTGTAAAAAGCGTGTTTGCCGAAATGAACCTTATCCCCTGCACCGCCTGCCGTTATTGTATAGAGGGCTGTCCCAAGCATATATCCATTCCCGATATGTTCGCCTGCATGAATGCCAAACAAATCCACCACAACTGGAATGCAGATTATTACTACGAGGACGTCGTTACTCACGGCAAAGGCAAAGCGTCCGACTGCATAACCTGCGGCAAGTGCGAAAAAATCTGTCCCCAACACCTCGAAATAAGAAAGCTCCTCAAAGACATCGCCGCGGAGTTTGAAAAATGAACGATTTGACTAAAGCAAAAGAATCGCTCAACGGACACAGTCTGGTCTTAACAAAAGGCAACTCGCTGCTGCTTAGCGACAAGCGCGGAATCTCGCCCGTTATCGACTTTATCAAAAGCGGCGCCGACTTAAACGGCTACTCAGCCGCCGACGTCGTAGTAGGCAAAGCCGCCGCACTCATGTTCGTCAAAGCCGGCATAAAGGAAGTTTATGCGAAAACCCTATCAAAAGCCGCTCAAGCCGTACTCGAGGAGAACGAAATACCCTACTCCTACGAAACGCTTGCCGAACGCATAATCAACCGCGACGGCACAGACATCTGCCCCATGGAAAAAGCTTTACTTAATACTTCCGATCCCGACGAAGCGTACGAAATTCTCATCGCCACTCTCGAAAGATTACGGAAGAACTGACCGCATTAAAAAACCGCACTCCGGCAAGAGTGCGGTTTTTAATATTCTATTGTTCGGTGTACAGCGGATAGGAATAAACCTTATGCGAGCCGAACAGCTTGCCCACGAAATACTTGTTCGCCGAGGCTTCGTTAGTCACTACGACTCTGCCGTCCACAATAGTCAGATCCTCGCTGAACGCGGGCAGCACGAGCGTTTTGAAGTTTGTCGCGGAGTCGAGATAATACAGCGGAACTTCGCGCGATTCGGCTTGCTCGTTGCGCTTGAACTTAGGCGTAATCGTCGTGCCGCTGTCTTTGGGCGCGGAGTGGTACTCCAAATCAGAGTTTTTGAGTCCGTACGAGCGCGACAGAACAAACGTGCCGTTTTGCGTCGCAAAGCCTTGAACAAGCCCCGTGACCGAAATGCACATATCGGGATAGGGCTGAACGCCGTCCGCAGATAAAAGCCCTTCGCCGTCCAGCTTATAGCGCGAAACGATAGCTTTGTTTTCGTCGCCGTTCGGGGTCGTGTAGTAGTGCGCCTTGTCCGTTTCGTAATTGCCGGCGCGGTAAAATTCGCCAACGTACAAATACTCGCCGTCGTTAAAGCAGTAAGCGGCGTTGTTGTCCACGGCGAACTTGCGCTTTAAAGCTACCGCCGTCTGCCCGTCCGCCGAATACAGCTCGTTTAAATCGTAAAGGTAAAGATACGCACCGTTCGCTATATAAACGCAATTATTCACGCACGTAACGCCGCCCGCGTGGCACTTCAGCGTTTCGCCCTTATCGTCGTTGAGTCTGACGCGCCGCACCTTTCCCTCTTCCACCACGTAAAAAAGCGTCGTGCCGTCCGGTCCGTAACCCGTCTCAAGATAAACGTTCTTTTCCTTGCTGTAGGTTATTCCCTGCGGCGCAATGCCCTCGCTTATGCCCGCGACGTCGCAAACGTATCGGCGCGCGCCTCTTGCCTCGCCGTACATGGCGCAGCCGATAATCGCAAGCACGAGATACAACAGCAAAAACAGCGCGACAACCGCGCCGACAACAATGCCGGTAATCGTCAGAGTTTTTCTTACGGTCTTATTCATACACACCTCACCGAGCACGCAAGCGCGCACCGAGATATAATCCTCATTTATTTATCGTAGTTTTCAGTCATATACTTAAATGTTTCTTTTATATATTTCAATTTCATGGCGCGTACCGCCAAAGGGCAACTCCTTTCGCCCGGAATTTCATAATTCATAACCCCGTCGTAACCGATTTCGTCCAAACCTTTCATCACTTCGGCAAAATCCACCGTACCTCTCCCGTAAGGCATTATATGCTGATCGGTATAGCCCTCGTTGTCCGCAATATGCAACGCTTTCAGCTTGCTTCCGCATTTACGGATAAAGTCGCGATGATTCTTTACCGTTAAATTCAAATGACCCGTATCGAGACATACGGCAAAATGCCCGTCGTTAAGCTGCTCGATAATGTATAACAAATCTTCGGCGTAAACAAAAGCGGTACGGAGATTTTCCAAACAAATATAGATCTTCTTCCCCTGCAAAAAAGGAATGAGCTGTCTCAACGCGGCTACGTTTGCGTCCAGAACTTTCTTGGAAACCCTGTTGTCTTCCGTGGGAATGCCCATATCGTCGCAATGCAAAACCATTCTTTCGATCCCGATAGCTTCGAAAAGATTGATCCATTTTTTCAGCTTCGGAATCGTGTCGTCCTTTCCGTCGCAAAGCGCGATTTTAAGCCATAAATGTCCTTGCGGAAATGTTACGCCGTGCTGCGCGGCAAACGCTTTAAATTCCTTTCCGGCTTTTACTTCGTCGTCTGCCATAAGCATAAAACCGTGTTCGTCCGATAATTCCGATGCCGTATAACCGTTCTTTTCCAACTCGAGAACCATCTCGTACGGGTCAAGCTCTACAAAATAGCTCGACCACATCGATAACTGTTTTCTCATATTACCTCCCAAATACTCGGTTCGATTTCAGGTTAATGCTCCTATAATAGCGCAACCGATTCCGCCGCACACCAAGAACGTGATACCCAAAAACCCTCTTCATAAACAATTTCGCCGTACGTTTCGTGTTAAATAACCTGCGTCTTAACTTTTCTTCCTTTTGTTTATTTGTTTAATTATATATCAAACATAATTCGCTTGTCAATATTTTTCTCGGCGGCTTTGCTCCGAAAACAATCGCTTTACGAGGTTTTACCAAACGGCATTTTCCAAAAAGCTTGCAAAACGGCGGTAGTAACAGCGGTGCTCCTTATTTTTTCACAAGGCGACGGGTGAAACGAAATCCGTACGTATATGTGCAAGAGCAAAGCTTCGACCGGTATCCGCGTATTCCGCAAGCCGCAGCCGAGCTTAGAGCTATGCGCGGTTTATAACCAAGTAAAATTGTCTATGCCCGCGCCAATTTCAAAATGATACTTTACTATTCCCAAATCGATTTTACTGTACGTTCCGCGTTTGGCTTTTGCGGATACTTTATTTCCATCCGTAAGGGTAAATACAAACTTTTGCAAATTCAATGCCGTCGGAGCGAGCAACGCGGCTTTCACTCCGTCAATAAACCATTCCGGTGCGTTTTCGGCGACCGATACTTTGGAGATGTCTTTCGATTTATGCGCAACCCCTTGCGTTTTTCCGTAACCGACAGCGAGCAAGCTAATCAATTTCTCATCTTTGTTAACCACGTAAGCGTCTTTTACCTTTTTGTAGGTTAAAGCAACCCAACAGGTGTTTAATCCGAGTGCCTGAGCATAAAGCGCGATTTTTTCGCCGCAATAACCGACTTTTTCTTCTAAGTCATCGCTCTTTTTGCCTATAAGCGCAAAATAGTTTTTTACACCCGAAAACTTGCCGTAATGCGCCAAAAAAGTATCGAAGGCTTTGGGCTCGTCTGTTACGAATTGAATATTCAATCCGTAATCTCTGTTACATTCGGTCATCAGGGACAGCAGTTTTTCTTTAAGTTCGTTTTCAATCGGTTTGTCCAGATAAGCGCGTACCGAATGTCTTTGATTTATTGCTTCTTTAATGTCCATAACAGTAACCTCATTTATATTTTTTCAACATTATACCGTAAATGTCGTTTTTTTGCAATTAACCGTTTTCTTAATTGTATTTGCGGCATCGGCGCGGACGTACTTATATATTTTGCGCATACCATAAAACCGTAATAGTTTCGCCTTTTACAAGATGATTTTTCGGCGGATACATTTCGGTCGTGCATTTCAGATATTGCGTAAATCCCCAATGAAAGTATATCTGCATATTTTTAACTTCACACGGCTCTACGCCGATAGTCAACACTTTGACGTTCTTCTCTTTTGCGTAC
>CAZBTB010000020.1:0-10869 GCA_964494605.1 uncultured Lachnospiraceae bacterium | reverse complement strand
GGTTTACCTATGACGTAGGCGCGAAGGGTATGCTGATATGGGAAGTTGCGCAGTATCAGCAAATCACGTGGAACATAGCTGCGCGCGCCAATCAGTACGAGCCGTGCGACCCGTACAATACGGCGCTGAGAATACAGAACGGAAACGGCGACGGGTTTATCTTCTATCCGGGAAAGCCTTACGGCTTGGAGCAGCCCGTTGCGTCCGTGCGTGCGCACCAATACCGTGATGCAAGCGAGGAGTACGAGTATTTCTATTTGCTCGAATCTTTGTATGCAAGCGCAGGATATTCGCCGCGTGCGGTAATACGTAAGATGTGTTCGCTTATGTATAATCCGACCGATCAATACATAGCGGTAGCGGGTGACGGCGACGCATTCGCTCATATCAGAAGACAACTGATAAACATGATATTGCTTGCGAAAAAGGGAGTATTTATTACCGATTTTAGTCAGTACGATTCGGTTGCAAGGCTTGACGTCGTATCGACGGACGGCGTTAAGATAGATTCGAACGAAGCGAATAAAACCGTTACGACGGATATGACCGTTTCGGACGTATTAAGTTTTACGGCGGACGGTATCGAGTTTAAGCTTCCGTTGGGTGGCAAAGCGCGCGGTTTGTCTTTAGGGGAGCCGACGAACGTAACGGGCGGAACGGAATCGACCGTTACGCTTGGAGGTAAGTCCGTAAGCGAGTTCGAATTTACGGCGACGGAAGAGAGCGCAACTTCCGTTTCGTGGGCAATGGACAAAAACGACTTTAACAAAGACGACAAATATTTGCAAATCACGCTGTATAACCCCTCGGACGACGATTTGTGCGTAATGTGCGATTTGCTCGGTAAAGTCAAACGCAACAACCGCGAGGTAGAGACGTATATTTCGGTGGGCGACGCCGTCATCTGCGGCGAGGGATATTTTACGTTGACCCTGAGCCGTCCCGATCTGATAAACTGGAGTACGATCGGCACGTTTTTCGGAATCAGACTGAATTTCGAGTCTCTGACGGGTAAATCTGCGTATACGGCGGACGTCGTAAGCGTTTGCGTCGTCGAATAAGGAGGAGAAAGCATGAAAGCAAAAAGAATTATCGGGTTACTTTTGACTGCGGCAATGCTCTTGCCTGTCGCGGCGTGCAATAACGACAGAACGAACGACGGAACAGACGGGTTTGTATTCGAAAAGCTCATTTGCGGGTTCGAAAGCTACGATGAGATGTACGACGTTCACTCGAGCGGCACGTTCAGATTGGACTTTAACTCCGATAAGCAGTACGTAACCGAGGGCAACGGCTCCGTGTTTTTGAGCGTGGATGAAAGAGACGGCGCATCGGTTACCGAAGCCGGCTTCGGGGTAAAGCTGTACTCGAACGACGGGGAAAAGAACTATCGCGATTTTTCGCACGTAACGACCGTAACGTTCGACGTTTTCAACGCTTCGGCAGACGCCGTTGCGATAAACACCTCGCTTATGCAGAAGAAAATCGGATACATGTATTCGAACATTCAGACACAATCGGTGGAAGCCGGGCAAAAAGCGACGGTATCGTATACGGTAAATCCCTATGAAATCTACTATTCCTTGGGTATTGACGAACCGACGCATTTTAACGTAACCGTTAGGGGCGTCGATCCGAAGGTATATTTCGATAATATGGTGCTCCATTATAAAGAGGAGGGCTTTACCGCTCCCGCCGTTTCGATAGACGGCAACAAAATATTGGATTTCGAAAAGTCGTATCATTCGTTCGTTACGTATACTACGGGCAGCTTGCTGAAAGCCGAAGTCAGAAGCGACGCTTCGGTTGCGTCCGAGGGCAGCCGTTATATCAGGGTTTACCGTAACGGAATGGCGGATGGAACGGTATTGTACGCGGGCGGAAAGTTCGGTATTTCGGCGAAATATTTATCCAACTATAACTTTGCCGATCCGAATAAAATCAACTCTTATATCGCGTTTGACTACAAAGCGACGTGGAGCAGCTCCCAAAAATTGTGGACGGTATTAAGACTTGTTGCGACTTCATCGGGCGCTTACCTGAATTCGAGAGGGACGCATTTAATCGCAGACAAAAATTGGCATACGATTTACGTTCCGTTCGACAAATTACCGCAGATGTTCGATAACCTTGAGGTTTCGTTCGACGGCGGAAGCTACGGCGATATACTGTTTGACAATTTCAGAGTAGTAGACGAGCTGCCGCAAAGCGTTATCGAAATGAGCGAAGAGGAGAGGAACATTAGCGCTGTTATCCAAAGTTGGGGAACAACCTAAAAACAGTTCGGGGGTATATATGAAAAAGAAGATCGTAAAAATTCAGTTTTCGGCGCTCATTTTAGCGCTTGTGTTCTCGGTCGCGCTTGCGTGCACAACCAATGAATCGGAAACCGCCGCGTTCGTGTGGTCGGACGCGGTTCCTCAAACAGTGACGGCGGAGGCGTACACGGATTATACGTTTCCCGTTCCCGTCGTTACCTTAGACGGCAAAAACGCAACGGTAAGCGTGACTGTCAAAAAGGGCGAAGAGACCGTCGCGCATGACGGAGTTAAGTTTTACGTCGACGATATAGGTACGTACACGGTGACGTATACGGCGTCGGTCGGCGGCAAAAGCGAATCGGCGTCTACTAAGCTTATTTCGAGCGATACCGTTTTCCCCGTTGCGGCGGCGAAATTCGGCGACAAGCTTAAATATTACACACGGCTTTCGTTAAACGACGATATTTTGCTGTTCGACGGTGCGGGGATAAAAGCCGATTCGGTCGAGTACGAGGTTTTCGACGTGACGGGCGGAGAGAAGGTTGAGCTAACCGAAGGCTTCGATAAGAGCGAGTCGGAGCTTTACGTAACCGACGATGCGGTAAAGAAGATAAGAATAAGCGTCACTGCCGCCGACAACAACGGCAATGCGGGTACTACGGATCTTAATATCGATATGATTCCCGCGTCGCTTTACGGCAAATTCGATTTCGAACATGCCGAAACGGGCGCAACCGCAATAGAGGGAATAAGCTATGCGAATACCGCGCCGACCATGACGATAAAAGAGGACGGCGGCTTTAAGTACGCAGAGTTTGTTCTGACTAACGAAAAGGCGAACGATTATTCGCACATAATCTTCGACGAAAGCTTAGCGGGCTATTTCGGAAGCTTCGATTACGTCGAAATCGACATGAAAAATTGGACGGAGGACGGCAACGGCGGAAATTTAGGGCTGAACGGAATTTACAATTACTCGGAGGAGGGCGGAAATCTTTTCAACAAAACCGAGGACGCCGCAACGTGGCATACTTACAGATTTTCGGGGAAGAATTCGCTTGACGGACTTAAAAAGGGAACTTTCGATATACAGATTCAGCCGTTTGCCGCACAGACTGCGCATTTCTGCATTAAGGAAATCCGCGGCGGCTTCGACACGGCTTGGGTAAGCAATACCGTACCGGTCGACCTGACGGAAAGGCTGGGACTAAGCTCCGACGAGTTTATCGCGAAGTTCGACGACGAACCCGTTGCCGACGTTACGGCATTCACCGCTCCCGCCGACGGGACGCTTTCATTTACCGTGGTTAAGTCGGGGTACGTTCCCGCCGAACTCGAAATCGCCGTCAGGATAGACAACGACGCGCCCGAGATTACGGCTAAGCTCGGTTCGGTCGGGCACGGCGTCGAAAAATCGGTTTCCGATTTTGTTAATGTAACGGACAAAGCCGGGCTTAAGGCTGTGGAATATAAGCTGTTCGATATTACGGGCGACGAGCCTGCGGAGCTTGATTTTATCGGCGAAAAGGGCGACATAATCAAAATAACCGATACTGCAGTCACTAAAATAAGAATTGCGGTTACGGCAACGGACATTCTCGAGCAAACCTCTTCGGAGAATATCGACGTGCTTGTTGCCGAGCCCGAATACGGGAAAATGACGTTCGAAGGATTTGTCGCGGACGACGCAAGAATCGAAATTCCCGAAAAAAGCGCAAACAGAGAAATTCTTACCGATTCCGAGCGGGGAACCTACTTTAAGTATTCGGGAACTCTCGAGCAAGCTACGGGAACGAAGTATCTTACCGCACGCTTCGACAAGAATTTGTTCGTCGGCTTCGAAAAATTCGATTACGTCGACGTGGTGCTGAATTTCGATATTTCCAAAAACGGCGATATTTATCCCGGTAAGGAATATACTCATTTCGAAGGTTGGGGAAACATCGATTATTCGTACGGCAACAGAGCGGGCTGGATAACGGCGCGTATAAAAAATCCCGCCTCCATTGCGGCGTTCGGTACTGCCGATTGGCGCCTTGTGGTTTGCGTCTGGGCAGGCAGTACGCCTGTGGACGTGGATTACTCGATTTCCGTTGCCGGTTTTACGGGCGGATTCGACGAAATTTCCGTAGGCGGAACGAAAACGTTCGATCTGGCGGAAAAGCTGGGGCTTAATGCCGACGAGTTTACCGCTTCGTTCGAGGGCGAACCCGTAGACGACGTTACGGCGTTTAGCGCAATCGAAGACGGCACGTTGACCGTTACGGTCAATAAGGAGGGCTTTAAGACGGGCACGCTTACCGTTCCCGTTAAGGTAGACAACACCGCTCCCGAGATTTTACCGCTCCTGTCCGTAATGGGCTACAATTCCGAAAAAGCGGTCACAGAGCTTGTGAGCGTAACCGACGCAAGCGGAGTGGACGAAGTTACCTACGCGCTGTATGACGTTACGTCGGGTGAAGAGGTCGCCTTGGATTGGTTCGATCCGACAAACAAAACGGTGCTCGTTTCGGACGGCTCGATCGAAAAAATAAGAATAAAGGTTACCGCCGTCGATAACTTCGGAAACAGCGACACAAAAAATATCGACATTACGTTAAAGCGTATCGAATTCAATAAGTTCACTTTCGACGGAATTACGGCAAACAATAACCAAGTCGCGGGTATAACCAAGTCCGACAGTATAACCGTAATGGAAATTCTGCACGACGAAACGGAGGGCGATTATTTGCATTACGCCGCTACTCCGAAAAACGGCGGTGCGCAGATTACGATCAACCTAGCTCCGTCGCTTACGGGCGACCTCTCGCACTTCGATTGGTTCGAGCTCAGGATTAAGTTTAACACGACGTCGGGCGGATGGTTCTCCTTCGGTCAGGCGTACCTTTATCCCGACGGACATAACGACGGTACTCTCGGTACGCTTTCGCGTAACGAGTGGATTACTTTGAAGTTCTCCAACGCTAAAATACCCGCGCTTCTTAAAAACAATGCGCAGTTCATCATCTGCGTTTACGCTAAAGCCGACGTGGATATGTGCTTGTCGGGCATTACCTGCGGATACGGTTTTACGGCTAAGAGCAACGTCGCCGTAAATCTAAGCGAACGTTTGGGGCTTAATATCGGCGAGTTTACGGCTTCGTTCGACGGCGAAGCGGTTGCGGACGTTACGGCGTTTACCCCGACTAAGAGCGGAGTGCTGGAGCTTACCGTCGACAAGCCCGGTTACGTTCGGTCGGTGATATCGGCTCAAATTACGATTGACGACGACGCGCCCGTGATTACTCAAAAGGTCACGTCGATAAAGTACAATACCGACGTCAACGTTACAGCCGTCGTACAGGTAACCGAAACCGTCAGCAGCCCCGTTACGACAAGCTACAGCGTGTTCGATATTTCGTCGGGCAGCGAAGCTCCGCTCGCGGGGGGGGGGTCTTACAAACAATAAGCTCAACATAAAGGACGCCGCCGTCACCAAGCTCCGCATTAAAGTAACGGCAACCGATTTTATCGGCAATACCGCCACCGAGAATATCGACGTCGATATGGAAATCCGCGAATTGAACAGGTTTACTTTCGCTTCGGCTACCGTAGGAGCTACAAGCCTGACGGGCTTGACCTATGGAAATACCGCGCCTACCTTGGTTATAAAAGAGGAAAGTGGGAAGAAATATGCGGAGTTCACGATTGTTACGCCTTCTGCAAACCAATACTCCAATATTATATTCAATAAAAGTCTTGTCGGAGATTTCGGTAATTTCGATTACATTGAAATGGATATGAAGAATTGGACGGACGCCAATGGCAACGGCGGTAGCTTGGGATTGGGCGGCATCTATTGGGGATCCGAAAGCGGCGGCAATATAATAAATGCAAAAGAAAACGCCGCCGCTTGGAAAACGTACAGATTCTCCAGAGAAGATTCGATGAGCTCGGTTAAGAATAACGGTGAAGTCAGAATATCCATGCAACCGTGGGCGGCACAGACGGTTCATGTTTGTTTAAGCGAAATCCGCGGCGGCTATAACGATATTACGGTAAGCGATACCGCAATCGATCTGACGGCGAAATCGGGTGTGTCCGAAGGCGAGCTTACCGCAACCTTTAACGGCGTTGAGGTAAGTAACAAAACAGCGTTTGTGCCGAGCACGTCGGGCACGCTGGAGCTTACCGTCAACAAGGCGGGTTACAGAACCGTAACATATACTATCAACGTAGTAGAAGGGGCGTAGTATGAAAATTTGGTCAAAGCCGACCACGGTCAAGGTTTTAAAAGACAAGGAATACGGCGAGGAATTCCGCGAAAAAGCCGCGCTTAAGTTCAAGCAGGCGCGAAACGAATACGAGAGCGCACAAATCATAATCACACCCGACGGCGAGGTAAAGTTTTTCGAACTGACGACGGCGCACCTATGGTCGGCGGACAGACTGCATCAGCTGCCCAAGGATTGTTTTACGGTATATTTTCAGAAGTATATCGAAGTAAAGGAGCTGTCGCCGCAAAGCGACGAAAGCTTGCCCACGGGCTTTTATCCCGACGCGCTGTTGCCTTTTGAAACGGCAATCAGGTATGGGGAAAACAAAATCGATCCGGGCGAAAATCAGGCGATTTTCGTGTCGCTCAAAACGCACGAAGACCAGCCCGCGGGCGATTACGCAGGCGTGTTTACGCTCGACGTCGACGGCGCGGAATACGAAATTCCCGTAGCTGTCACCGTTTGGGACTTCAACGTACCGAGAGAGGTCCACTGCCAAAGCGATTTCGTAATAGGCTCCAACGGCTTGAAGCTGGGCGAAAACGACTATTTTCCCGATATGTACGATAAGTACGTCGAGCGGCTCATAGAGTACAGGTTGGCTCCGCACAGGGTCATGCAGCTAATGAATTTACCCTATAACGAGGGAGCGGATTTCGTTAAAGCCGTGAGAAAGTTCACCGCGCCCGGCAAGCCTTATCTGTCTACGATTATGCTTCCCGTGTATCCGCACCCCACTACGGGCATAGACGAGCCCGTCTACAAAAAATTCGTGCTCGCGCTTGCAAAAGCCGCGGTAGAGGATAACACGGACTATTTCGAACGCGCGGCGGTATATTGCGGTTTTATCGACGAGCCGCATCTTAACGGCAATTGGGATCAGGTCAATACCGTCTGCAAGCGTTACGAGGAGCTTAAAAACGAAACAGCCGACGAGTTTTTGAACAGCGGCAAAAAAACCGAGTTCGAAATCAAGGTTGCCGACAGTATGCGCAGGGTATCAAACTACGTCACCATTCACTTCGACGAGCGTATCAAAGAGGTAAAATCCTGGTGTCCCGGGCTTACGCGCATGGCAGACCCCGCCGAGCGCGAAAAATATCGTAAGGCTGCGAACGGCGGCAATAATTGGTGGTACACGTGCGGCACGGGTAAAACCCGTCCGACATTGGGAATAGAGGACTCTATGCTCGACCCTCGGCTCATGTTATGGATGACGTACGATTACGGCTTGCGCGGTACGCTGTTTTGGGAAACGGTGCAGTACTTCAAGTGGGTTTTCTGCCTGGAGTCGCACGTCAATCACGAGGTTCAGATTGACTGCTATAAAGAGGCGGTCAGGTGCGCCAAGGATACCGGCGACGGATTTTTGTTCTATCCCGGCAGGCCCTACGGTATTTACGGTCCGGTGGACAGTTTAAGACTGTACGCACTCCGCGACGGAATGGAGGAGTTTGAGTATCTGTATTTGCTTGACGAGCAGTGTAAGCGGCTTGGTCGGGATTTTCACGAGCTTACGTCCGAGCTTACGTCCGAGCTTTACGAAGGCGTTACGATTAAAGCCGATTACAAGGTTTTCGATAAAGTGCGGGATAAGATCGCAAGTTTAATAGTAAGTATGCGGAAAGAGTAGAAATGGTTGAAGCTGAAATTAAATTGCACAACGGAGCGCCTGCCGTTTTTATCAACGGCGAGGTATTTGAATTAGGTTCGGCCATAACAGTCAGGACGCATTCGAACGGAAAAATACTTTTTGACGAAGATTATTTCAGGGGACTGGCGAGGGGCAAGATAAGACTTTTTTACGTGACCTGCGATACGGATTGGGGCTTGTCGGGCAGCATGTCGATGTTTTTCGACGAATGCGGCCGCCTTATGCGAGCCGTGCCCGACGCGTATATCATAGTCAGGATAGGCTTGCACCCGCCCGTCGAGTTTACCGCAGAATACCCGGAGGAGTGCTTTACCTATAACGACGGCTCGAGCCCCGCCGTTCTGCTGGGAAACGAAACCTTCTTAGGCACGTATCCGCATTTGTATTCATTATGCTCATCCGTTTGGCGCAAGCAAGCGGGCGAGGCTTTAATTAAGGCATGCGCCGCAATCGATTCGTCACCCTTTGCCGAAAGAGTTATAGGGTATTTTTTCGCGGCGGGCGGCACAAGTGAGTGGTACTATCTTTTACCGCTGACGGATAAGGATAAATACGGGGATTTTTCCGCGGCATTCCGACGCGAATTCTCGGCATATCTAAAAGACAAATACGGAACCTGCGACCGCCTGAAAAAAGCATGGCGCGACGAGAACGCAGACATAGACAATCCCGAGATTCCGACGGCGGAAAAACGTTTTTTCGCCAAAGCTTTTGACGAGCATTATAATCGCGAGGACGAGGTCAGCGACGAGTTTCTATCTTCGGTCGCGACCAACGGAACAAACATCGGAAGTTTTTTGGACGTTGACAGATTTATGGCGGTGCACGATTTTTACAGGGCATGGCATTTGGCGACGGCTAAAAGTCAGGTCTATTTTGCGCGTATCGTCAAGGAAAGATATGCCGGTAAAAAGCTGATCGGTTCGTTTTACGGCAGCTACGGCTGTACGGACTTTTTCGACGGCTCGACGGCAGGCGGCGTTCTGTCCATTCTCGACAGTGGCTATATTGATTTTTTAGCGGCGCCCGGAGTATACGTCAATAGAAATCCCGGCAGTTTTACCGGGCAACGCGAAATGAACGATTCGTTCGCTATACGCGGGAAGATGTTCATTGTCGAAGAGGATTCTCGTACGCATTTGGAAAGCGATCATTTCAGGGCGATGTTCGATTATTACGAAGTTTCGGACAGCATCAACATCTTAAAGCGCGATTTCGGGCGAAATCTTGTCGACAATTCGGCTTATTGGTGGTACGACCATCATGTCGGCGGCGGACGGTATAAGCACCCCGAAATATACAGCTTGTTTGCAAAACAAAACGATATTCAACGCTTGTCGCTGGGCTTAAAAAATCGCAAAAAGGGCAGTGAAATCGCGCTTATTTACGATGAGGAAAGCATTCACATGGTTTCCGACCGAACGACCAAAGAGGTTGTCGAATATTTTAACAATTACGAGGTTGCCCGAGTCGGAGCGCCCGTCGATAAATATTTCCATAACGATATGGGACGCAATGATATGCCCGACTATAAGCTTTATGTGTTTTTCAACGTTTTTTCGTTGACCGCGCCCGAGCGGCAGGCGATCAAAATCAAGCTGAAAAAAAATAACGCTACTGCATTATGGGTGTACGCTTCCGGCGTAATAAACGAAAACGCCGATAAACGCTTTTCCGCAGAGCATATCTCGTCGTTGACCGGCATAAATATCGAAATGATCGAGGGCAAGTTTTACACAAAATATCGAATCGTAAAAGGTGCGTTGCCCTTAGATTACGATAGAATTTACGGCATAAACAATCGCCCCGTAAACGCCAATATTCTCGTGTCGGTAAATACCCCTATGACTTTTGCGTCTCCGCTGTTCGTTGCCCGCGACGGGGCGGCAGAGGTGATCGCCACGTTTTGCACGAGCGGTTTACCTGCTTTGACGAGAAAGTATTGCGACGGGTATACGTCGGTTTTTCTGTCCGCCAAAATTCTCGACGCCGACGTTTTGCGTGAAATTGCGCGACAAGCGGGTTGTCATATTTTTTCCGATAGCGGCGACGTGACGTATGCGTCGGATAATTTTATTACAATCCACGCCTCAACCAACGGCAAAAAACGAATTATGCTAAAAAATAAGCGTCAAGCTCTGGAGCTGTATGAAAACAGAGAATATCCTGTTAAAAACGGTGAGCTTGTATTGAATATGCGCACAGGTCAAACTCTTACTTTTCTGGTTAAAACCTGATTGCGTGTAAATAACACGACGAATACAACTGCAAGCTCCGGCGAAAGCGAAGTAAGACAAAACCGACTTAAACGACCTCCGCGAATACCGTGAAAAAGGTACGAACTCATTTTGGTGTGAGTTCGCACTTTTTTCTTAATAGCTGGCTGTGTGGTTGTTTGTAACACAAAAAATAACCGATAAAAACGAAATGTTCTTATCGGTTACTCTTGTCTAAACAGTACAAAATCGCATTCGTATAAATTTCAATCTTCTCGTCTTTATAAGCTGTTAGTCCCAAATCGTTAAACAGTTTATAGCCGGCAACCATTCCTTTACCGTTATTCGTATATTCGGAAAGAATCTTACGTTCATCAATCATTTTCTTTCCAATACTATAAACACCTTTTGAAACAGTAGTTACAATCCCTTCTTCTTCAAGTCGGTTGAAAATTTTCAACAACGTTTTATATGGAATATCG
>CAZBTB010000019.1:4484-10889 GCA_964494605.1 uncultured Lachnospiraceae bacterium | reverse complement strand
CTGTCATTCCGAGTGAGGCGCGAGCCGACGAGGAATCTCCACCTATTAAAATACATAAAGTATCACAGGCATTTAACCCAAAGAATATAATGTCATTATGAATGACGGAGCTATAGGAATATTCGACAGCGGAGTAGGTGGTCTCAAGGTTTTGGCGGCGGTGCGGCGCGAGCTGCCGAACGAAAATTTTATTTACATATTCGACCGTAAACATGCGCCGTACGGAAACAAAAGTCACAGATACGTCAGGGGCCGTGCCGAAAAAGTGAGCAAAATGCTTATCGACATGGGCGCGAAAGCGGTTGTGGTTGCGTGCAATACGGCAACCAACGTGGGAATAGCGGACTTAAGAAAAAAGTTCGGCGTTCCGTTTGTGGGCGTAGAGCCGCCCGTAAAGCCCGCCGCAACCGACAGAACGGCGGGCAGCGTTTTGGTGCTCACCACCGCGCTCACGGCTAAGCAGGAAAGGTTTACCGAGCTTGTCGGGCGTTATGACGACGGGCATATTATCGTTGCGCCGCAGCCCAATCTCGCGCGCCGTATCGAACAGTGCTTTTCGTCGCTGACCGATATAAAGCCCGAAATCGACGCTATGCTTGCGCCCTACGACGGCGAAAACGTCGAGAGCGTGGTGTTGGGCTGCACGCATTATTATTTCGTCGCGGACATGATAAAAGAGCATTACGGCGGCAAAGTCAAGATTTACGACGCGCTCGGCGGCGTTGCAAGAAGATTGAAATCGGTGCTTACCGAAAACGACTTACTGTCGAAAAACAATATCGGCAAAGTCAAGTATATTTATATTTGAGATTATAATTTTTTTATAAGGTGGGGATTCCTCGAACTTGCGCTGTCTCTCGTTTTTGGTAAAAACGCACGCGCTCGTGAATACCGTCGCAAAAATGCCCTTGCAAGCAAGCATTTTTGCTCGGCATTGACGAAATGACAAAATAATAAAAACGACGCGGACAAAGACTAAGCCTTAGTCTCAACCCGCGAAACCTAGTTACTATAATGTCATTCCGAGCGAGCGGTACGCGACGAGGAATCTCAACCTATTGATTTCCGAAAACGAAGTTGCCGTAAATCTCTATCAGCTTATCGAGCGATACGGCGGCGTTGGCGGGGCTTGTCGATGGCAGACGGGTGAAAGAAAGGTCGGGGAAGAATTTAGCCAGCATGTCGGCGGACTTGCCGCCGTTTGCGGCGATACGGGTAATTCCCGGATATTTATTCAACAGCGCGCGGATATCGTTAGGCCGCGCGTTTTTTATGTCCGAATCCATGGAGCCGGGGCGTAGACATTCGCCTATTGTGTCCCAAAGTGCGACCCCGCCGTCTAAAATTAGCTTTTTGCGCTCCTCGTAATCGACGGAGTATTCCTTTTTAAAAAGGGAAAACATGACGCGCCAAAAACGGTTTTGCGGATGGGCGTAATATTGACCTGCTTCCAGCGATTTGACCGAGGGCATAGAGCCGAGTATCAGGACTTTGCTGTTTTCGTCGGCAATGTAGTTAAAGCATTTAATAGTATCCACGTCATAATATTACAACGGATTTCGGCAGTATGTCAAGTCGTACGGAATATTTATATATTTAAAGGGAAATTTTTCAGTTTTTTCGTTTGCGTTTTCAAATCAAATGATTTATAATAATCGCGTAGTATTCGTGTACGGTAGTTTGTAGGTGAAATTCTCTGCTTAAGCAAGAGGTAAAGTTGTCGGCAAAGGTCAAAAAAGAAATCGATATGATAAACGGTCCGCTTCTTAAAAAGCTGATTGTTTTCTCCGTTCCCATTGTCTTGTCGGGCATTTTACAGCTGCTGTTCAACGCCGCCGACGTTGTAGTCGTCGGGCAGTTCGCGGGCACCGAATCGCTTGCAGCTGTAGGCTCCAACGGGTCGCTCATTCATCTGGTGACAAACCTGTTTATTGGCTTAAGCGTGGGCGCAAACGTCGTTATGTCACGTGCAATAGGCGCCGGCGATAACGACAAAGCAAGCCGAACAGCCCACACGTCGGTGCTTTTGGGGATTGCGGGCGGCGCGTTCGTGACGGTAGTAGGGTATTTTATGGCACGCACCATGCTGACCTGGATGAACGCCGATCCCGAGGTCATCGATAAAGCCGCGCTGTATCTCCGAATTTATTTTCTGGGTTCGGTATTTTCTCTTACGTATAACTTCGGCGCGGCACTATTAAGGGCAAAGGGCGACACCAAGCGCCCGATGTACTTTCTGATAATCGCGGGCGTAATCAACGTTGCGCTCAATCTTTTGTTCGTAATAGTTTGTAAAATGGACGTTGCGGGCGTTGCGCTTGCAACCATTATTTCGCAGGCGGTGTCTGCGGCGCTGGTCGTTGTCTGGCTTATCCGCGACAAACAATACGCCTGTTTAAGCTTTAAGAAGCTGCGCTTTCACAGCAAAGAGCTTGGAGAGATGTTCTTTATAGGACTGCCGTCGGGATTGTACTCGACGTTTTTTTCCATATCCAACGTAATCATTCAGTCGGCGATCAACGGCTTCGGCAAAACGGTTATGGCGGGAAACTCCACGGGTGCGAATATCGAGGGCTTTGTGTATACTGCCATGAACTCGATTTATCAGGCGGCGATAACCTTCACGGGGCAGAACTACGGCGCGAGAAAGTACGGCCGTATCAAAAAAATACTTTTCGAGGCGGTCGCGGTTGTTGCGGTCGTGGGATTGGCACTCGGGTTCGGCGTTCTTCTTCTGGGCAGGCAAATAGCGTCGTTTTATTCGTCCGACCCCGAAGTCGTGAACGTTGCAATGGAGCGGCTGAGGATTATTCTGCCGTTCTACTTTTTGGCGGGAATAACCGACGTTCTCGTCGGTGTCCTGCGTGGAATGGGTTATTCGTTTCAGCCTATGCTTACGGCGTTTCTGTTTTCGTGCGTCATGCGCAGCGGCTGGGTTTATACGGTCTTTGCCGCGTCGCCCTCGCTTACCACGCTGTTTATTTCCTACCCCGTCAGCTGGATTTTATCCATAATAGGGCTTATAGGGTTCTTTATTTACGGCTACGTTCGGCTTTGTAAACGCGCCGAATCCGAAAACACTTTGGCTTTAGCCGAACAACCCGTGAGCTTACCCGAGCAGACCGCCGAACCCGAGCAAGAAGTTGTTTCCGTTGCCGAGGAGCTATTTGAAGAAGAGAAGGGCGAGGAAACGGAAAATCTGTCGGCTTAGTGAAATTTCTGCGGCAGTCGTTTTTCCTTTATTTTGATAATATAAAAGCTTGCTTTTTATACTAAAAGGGTTTATAATAGTCAGGCACGACTGAATACGAGGTGAAAAGTTGACCGCAAAAGTCAAAAAAGAGCTGGATATGATAAACGGTCCGCTTCTTAAAAAGCTGATTGTTTTCTCCATTCCCGTGATATTATCGGGCGTTTTGCAACTGCTGTTCAACGCCGCCGACGTCGTGGTCATCGGTCAGTTCGCGGGCACCGAATCGCTTGCGGCGGTAGGCTCCAACGGCTCGCTCATTACGCTCATAACCAACCTGTTTATAGGATTGAGCGTAGGCTCGAACGTAGTTATGGCGCGCGCGATAGGAGCGAACAATCCCGAAAAGGCGAGTAGAACCGCGCATACGTCGGTGCTTTTGGCGCTCGTGAGCGGTGCGGTCGTAACGCTGTTCGGATTCTTTATGGCGCGCACTATGCTGACCTGGATGAACACCGACCCCGAGGTTCTCGATAAAGCCACGCTGTACCTCGAGATTTATTTTCTCGGCTCGATATTTTCTCTTACATACAACTTCGGTGCGGCTTTGCTCCGGGCAAAGGGCGATACCAAACGACCGCTGTACTTTTTGATAATCGCGGGCGTGATCAACGTCGCTCTAAATCTTTTGTTCGTAATAGTTTTTAAAATGGACGTTGCGGGCGTCGCGCTTGCCACCATTATTTCGCAGGCGGCTTCTGCGGTGTTGGTTGTAATTTGGCTTATCCGCGACAAACAGTACGCCTGTCTCAATATCAAAAAATTGCGCTTTTACAGCAAGGAAACCGCGGAGATTTTTTCCGTGGGACTGCCGTCGGGCATTTATTCTACGTTCTTTTCGATATCCAACGTAATCATTCAATCGGCGGTCAACGGCTTCGGAAAAACGGTTATGGCGGGCAACACCACGGGTGCGAATATCGAGGGCTTTGTCTACATAGCAATGAACTCCATTCAACAGGCCGCCGTCACCTTTACGGGACAGAATTACGGCGCGAAAAAGTACCGTCGTATAAAAACGATACTGTTCGAAACCGTAAGTATGTCGGCAGTTACCGGCTTGGTTTTGGGAGCGGTTGCACTATTGTTTGCGAATCAGCTTTGCTCGCTGTATTCACCCGACCCCGAGGTCATAAAATACGCAGTCGAAAGAATGACGGTTATTTTACCCACGTACTGCCTGTGCGGCATTATGGATAACATGGTGGGCGTTTTGCGCGGAATGGGCTATTCCGTTCAGCCGATGATCTGCTCGTTTTTAAGCTCGTGCATACTCCGCATCGTTTGGGTCTATACCGTTTTTGCCGCGTCGCCCTCGCTTACAACGTTGTTTGTATCCTATCCCGTCAGCTGGGTTATTTCCATAATGATTCTTACGGGCATATTTATCTTCGGCTACCTAAGGCTGCTAAAGCGCGGTAAAACCGAGCAGCCCGAGCTTGTTCCCGTGTCGGGAGCGCAGGAACCCGTAGAGGAAGCGCAAGAGACTTCGGAGTCGGTTGCCGCCGACGCAGAGCCCGAAACGGAAGTTAAGCCCGAAGAGGTTTTCGAAGAAGTCGCCGCGACCTCTGACGAAACCGAAAATCAACAACAGTAAAACAAAAGAGTTGCAAACGCAACTCTTTTTTCAAATCAGATATAATGACGCTCCTTCATTTCGGTAATATAATTTTCGATAATTGCCGCAATCTCGCCGTTGTGCTCGGCGGCATAGTCGTCATATTCGTCAAAGGCGGAAATAATATCGTCGTACTCGGGGTCGTCGCCCAAAGATACGAACTTATCGAGCGCGGCGTTAAAGTTGTTGATAAGGTCGGCAGGCAATAACGAGCGCACGTTCTTTGCGCTGTCGTCGAGTTGCTCGTCGAACTTTGCCATAGAGAAGAAATCGTTGTGCCCGTTTAATACTCCGATCCCTATCGTTATTGCGCTGTAATAATCAAGTAATGAGACGTAATTATCGGGCAGCTTGCGCTTGCGGCGCAGTTTTTCAGCCGTTTTATACCATGCGTTTGGTTTGTTCTTTTTGCCGAACATTGTCGTTTCCTCCCGAAAGTCTGTATTTATTTTATCACGTAAGAGAAACAAACGCAATAAATTAGCACAATAATTTGTGTAAAATGTTGCTCTACAATGGACTTGTCAGATTAAGACAAGCCCATTTTTTTATCGCTTGTGATAGGTTCGTCTTAACTGACGAGCCTATTTTTTATTTCAGGAGGTGTCTATGGCAAAGAGTAAACGCGATGACGGCTTTATGTGCTTAGGCGTATATATCACGCTTGACGACCACGAAAAACTCAAGCAGATAGCCGCAAGCAAAAAACAAGAGTTAGGCGTTCGTGTAACGCTTAGCGACGTTGTTCGCTTAGCGATAGGCGATTATATCAAGAAAGAATCGGCATAGGAGGTGCTTTTGTGGAACAGTTGAGGCAATTAAACGATTTAGTCCGTGTGGAACTCACGGAGAACGTCGCGGCAAGAAAAAGCGATATGACTCTCATCTTGGGAGTATTCAAGCGGCAGGGTATTGATACCACGAAATCGTTTGCGGAACTCGCCGCAAGCGGTCAACTCAGGCAAATGGAGAGCATTACCCGCGCTCGTCGCAAAGTGCAATCAACACACCCCGAATTGAAAGACGCGGGAACGGCTGAAAAGAGAGCCGAGCGCGAGGAAATATTCAGGGCGTACTCACAAGCAAAAGACTGAAAAAATCAGTAAAACACACCGCAGGAGGAACAACAAAAATGTTAAGACAAGAAAGATACCCCGACAGCGAATACAGGGAAATTATGCTGTTTGCGGCAAAGCACGATAAAACTCAGGCAATTATTGAGGTGCAAGACCACCAAAAGTATTTTGGCAAAAGAGTTGAGATTGTAAAGGGTCGCAAATGTCCTCATGGCGTTGTCGGGGTAGTTTTTTATCTTTGCCGCAAACATTTTGGCAGTAATCAATGGTTCGGCTATGAAACGCGAATAGGGCTGAAAGCCGACGACGGAAATGTATATTGGACGTCAACAAAAAATATCAGGTTGGCGCAATAAATAAAAATTATCGGAGGATAAATCATGAACAGGTTTGAACAGGTCAAAGAAATGGAAACGGACGCCGCCAAAAAGTTCCTGAGGGAACTGTTGGGCGACAAGGCG
>CAZBTB010000019.1:0-4384 GCA_964494605.1 uncultured Lachnospiraceae bacterium | reverse complement strand
AATGGAAACGGACGCCGCCAAAAAGTTCCTGAGGGAACTGTTGGGCGACAAGGCGGATATTCTTTTCGAGGAACTCCGCAAGACCGTTGTCATCGCAGAGGTAGCGGTTGGCTCCGTCATCAGGTACGGCGGCATTGAGTGGGTAGTCTTAGAGAATCGCGCAGAAACGAAAAGTGTTCTTGTGGTTGCGAAAGACTGTCTGTTTAATAGCGCGTTCGATAAAGAGAGTAGCAACTGCAATAATTGGGCGAAATCGCCGTTGCGCGGCTCTCTGAACTCGTTTAACGAAAAGGGCTGTTGCGCTTGCGTAGGGCTTACAGGAATCAAGTTTGACGACCTTGTGGAGTTTGAGCGCGACCTTACCACGGACGACGGTATGACGGACTACGGCACCTGTAAGGACTACATATCGCTTTACACTTGCGATGAGTACAGACGGTTCCGCAAACTCATTCCAAACTGTGAAAAATGGCATTGGACTATCACGGGCGACAGCATAGTTTACTCGTGCGTCGTCCGCTGCGTCGTTTCGGACGGCTCGTTGTTCGCCAGCAGCGGCGCGTGCGACGGTGCGTGGGGCGTGCGCCCGCTTTGTAATCTGAAATCTGATACTCTCGTGGAGGTATGACGTCGGAGGCAAGTACATGGCACTTGAGAAAATCAAAATCAAACACGGCTCTCCTGCGTGGTTGGAGTTCAGAAAACAGGGGATAGGCGGCTCCGACGCCGCCGCAATACTCGGACTAAACCCGTACAAAACAAACGTGCAGGTGTGGGAGGAAAAGACGGGGCTGCGTGTTCCTGACGATATATCCGACAAACCAAACGTAAAGTACGGGAAAGAGGCTGAGGAGTTGCTCATCAAACTGTTTGCTCTCGACTACCCGCAATACAAGGTCAGAATAAACCGCAATATCGTGTACAAAAGAGGTTTTATGTTTGCCTCACTCGACGCGGAACTGACAGATAGGGCTACGGGAGAAAAAGGCTTTTACGAGGGCAAGACGACAGAGGTTCATTCAAACAACACCATGAAAATGTGGGATATGCAGATTCCCGAATACTACTACGTTCAGGTATTGCATTATTTCATCACGTTAGGTTGGAAATTTGCGTTTTGCAAAGGGCAGATAAAGCAGACGGGCAAGAACAACGAAATCGAACTGATAACGCGACACTACCCGTATCTGAGAGAAAATCTGTTAGGCGAACTCAAATATCTGTACCTGAAAGAAAAAGAATTTTGGGAGCAGTACGTTCTCACAGGTAAACGACCGCCCTTGATTCTACCCAAACTCATCAAAAATTAAAAAATTATTAAATTATCGGAGGATAAAAAATTATGGCAAACGAACTGACATTAGCACTTGAAACGCCCGTCGAGGACTTGATTCCTAAGATGATAGCGTTCAACAACACGGAACTGCTTGCAGCGGTTGAGGAAATGCTTACGGGGTACCGCGGCATTATCTACGACGAAAAAAGCATAGGCGTTGCAAAGGCAGACAGAGCGCAACTTAACGCATTCAGTAAGGCTCTGAACGATGAGCGTATCAGAATCGGAAAGGTGTACAACACGCCTTACGATAAGTTTAAGGCTCAGGTCGATGAGGTTATCGACAAAGTTAAAGACGCAATGTCTGAAATCGACAAACAGATTAAGGCGTTCGAGGAGGAAAGGCAACAGAAAAAACAGAATGAGATTATCGAGTATTACAAATCGGTCATCGGAGAGTTTTCGGGTCTTATTCCTTACGAGCGCGTTCATCAGGCAAAGTGGCTCAATGCGTCAGTCAACATAAAGAGCGTCAAAGCGGAAATCGACAAGATTATCGAGAACGCGAGAAACGCGCTTGTTGCTATCCATGCGCTCGGTTCGCAGGACGAGGAATATCTCAAAGTATTCTATTTCCGCACTCTCGACCTTTCGGCGGCATTGCTCGAAAACGAGAAACTCAAACAGGAGCGCGAGGCAGCGGCGGCAGTTCAAACACAGAAAGAGGGAGAACAGCCCTCCGTTGCAGAGGCGGCGGTAAAACCCGTCATCGGTCAGGTAAAGGTACAAACGGTAAGATTCGCAGTTACGGGAACCGTCGAACAGTTGAAAGCATTGCAACACTATCTGAAAGAAAACAAACTCGATTATAAACCCATTAAGGAGGCGTAAGAATCATGGCTAACATTCAAACAACCGCTCAAAAGAGCATTTCGGAAAAGAAACCTAAATTTTCGGCGTTCATGAGTCAGGATAACGTAAAGAACCTGATACAGCAGGCGGTCGGAAAGAACGCGCAGAGTTTTACCGCGAGTATAATCTCCGCGGTAAGCAACAACCCGCAACTGCAGGAATGCACGCAGCACACTATCCTTTCGGCGGCATTGCTTGGCGAATCGCTCAACTTGTCGCCGTCGCCGCAACTCGGTCAGTATTACTTGGTGCCGTTTGCAAAAAAAGACAGAAACGGCAACGTCATCTGTTACAATGCACAATTTGTGCTTGGAGCAAAGGGATATAAACAACTCGCCATGCGTAGCGGGCAGTATAAAGACCTTGAGGTTCTCGAAATCAAAGAGGGCGAATACAAGGGGCGCGATAAGTTCACGGGCAAGCAAAAGTTTGAGTTTATCGAAAACGACGACGAGCGCGACGCGTTACCTACTATCGGCTACATGGCGCGGTTTGAACTCCTTAACGGTTTTGAAAAGGTCGTCTATTGGACGAAACAGAAAATGATTAAGCACGCGAACACCTACTCGGCGGCGTTCAATGCCGATAAGTACGACGACTATGTAAACGGTAAGATTCCGCAAAAGGAAATGTACAAGTACAGTTCGTTTTGGTACAAGAATTTCGACGAAATGGCGTTCAAAACCATGCTCAGATACCTTATTTCGCAATGGGGCATTATGAGTATCGAAATGCAATCGGCAATCGACGCGGATAACGCCGTTATTCTCAACGAAAACGGCGAAAAGAGTTACGTCGAAATCGAGGACGCGGTAGTAGAGCCGCAGGCTCCGCAGGCGCAGGACGAGGTACAGCCCACGGAGGCAGAACAAGGCGAATTTGACTTTTTCAACGACGACGGCGACAACGGTCAAGGCTAATACGGTGCGGGCGTCAGAGGGCTAAGCCGCCCTCTGACAACACCCTCGCAAGGGAGGCAAATACATGGCGACAAAAGAATATTTCCCACACGATTACGGTGCGAGGTCGAAATTAGTAGACGTCCGCAAGGACTATGGGCTTGAGGGCTTAGGCTTTTATTGGTGCGTTGTCGAAATACTCCATGAGGAGGGCGGCTATATCAAAGAATCTCGAATATCGGGCATAGCCTATGATTTGAGAATCGAAACCGAAAAAGCAGAGGCAATCATACGAAACTACGGGCTGTTTGTTATAAAAAAGGGCAAAGTTTACGCCGAACGTGTATTGAGAAACCTCAAAAAACGCGCCGAAATTTCGACAGCACGCAAGCAAGCGGCAAATGCGCGGTGGGGGAACGGGTATGAACCTCCTGAGCCGCCGCCTGATGATGAGCCGCAAAAACGGAAACAAACAGATAGCGACGATACAGAGGATAGCGAAAAGAGTGCCATATCAGAGTTGGCGCGGCAAGCGTCGCTGTATTATCGGTTTGATGACGGCACGGAAAAATATTTCGATAATGCCGTCGAATGGTACAAACAATGGATAGCCGACAAATTCAAAGAGTGGCGGGACGGTTTAGACAACATGGGGTCAATCGACCGCTCAATGGTTTGGGATATTGAACCCCGAATAACGAATCTGATAGAGGCTATCGAGGGCAAAAGAGAGTTAAAAATCAACGGTGCAACTGTGCCGACAGAAAAGTTCTTGCAGGCGTTGGGGTATTATTTCGCAAACGAGGACAGACACATGGAATTGTGGGAGGTCATCGAGGGCGTTGACACCAAATGCGGCAGGGGCGAGGTCAGAAACAAACAGAATTACTTAATATCTGCGCTGTATAATACGGCGAAAATGAACGGAGGCTGATATGAAAAACGAAAAAAACTACGCGATAATCGCGGGCGAGATATGCACGGAACCGACGGAATACGATTGCAACGGAGAACGCTTTTACTCGTTTGATATGGACGTAAAGAGAAAGAGCGGCGTTGCCGATATTCTACCTGTAAATATCTCGAAAGCCCTGCTGAACAATATCAAGACGGGCGACAAGATTTGCCTTGAGGGGCAGGTAAGAACCTACAACAGAATCATCGACGGCAAAAGTAGACTGATAATCGTATTCTTTGCGCAAGAGGTGTTACAGTACACCGAGGACGTGAATCAGGTAAACTTGCGCGGCTATCTTTGCAAGACACCGCAGTTCAGAATCACGCCGAGAAACAGAGA
>CAZBTB010000018.1:0-11401 GCA_964494605.1 uncultured Lachnospiraceae bacterium | reverse complement strand
GTGGAGCGGACGCATTGTCGGTTGGCTCATGGCAGACTACGATATTATAGGCAATCTGTATTGGGTGACGAATATCTCCACGGAAGTCAACACTACGGGCAAACCGCTGTTTTTAGACGACCCTTACGGCACGGCTCACCGCGGTTTCGGCGCAAACGGCGACGGCGTGATTTTGTATCCCGGCAAGCCTTACGGAGTGTTCGGACCTCTGGCGTGCGTGAGATTAAAGCAGATAAGAGCGGGCAACGAGGATTACGAGCTTATAAAGAAGCTCAAGAGCGATTATGCGGAAAAGGGCAGGCTTTTGAGCGGAACGTTCGGCCGAATTACCGCACCGCTGTGCGAAGGCACGCGTATCGATTGGAAGAGCGGGCATTTCGACAGAGCGGCGGAAGCTTTTTACAGACTCGCCGACGCGTTTTATTCACCTATAGAGCTTACCGTCGAAACGCGTGAATCGAAGGATAAAATCGATTTTACGGTAACGGCTGCGAACGGAACTCATTTGAGCGTAAACGGCGAAAAGCTGCTTCCCGACGAGAATTTCGAATACAAGTTTTCCCTTCCCGTTTCGGGTGAGGATTACGCGGAGATTAAAGCGACGCTGGACGGAATCGAAAAATCGGTGTCCGTTTACGTCGGCGAGCGGCTTAACGTAACGCTTCACGAAGAGCTTTACGAGAGTAACGCAATAAGCGGCGATATAGCCGAGCTTACGATAAACCGCGACGAAATCCGCCGTCAGATCACGACGGAGTTTGCTTTAATAAATCCGACCGTAAAAATCGCGCTCATAAATCCCGTGACGGAAAGAACGCAAAAGATCGCGTTCGAGATCCGTTCTTACGGAGAGAGCGAAATCGACGTAAAAATCGGCGGATACGAAAAGAGCGTAAAGCTTGTTCACGGTTGGAACCGTGTCGATTGCGAGCTTGACGGAGAAAAGGCTAACGAACTTATAATCGTGCTCAAGGGCTTGACGAAAGCAGGTTTCGGCGCGATTCTGACTTTGGGATAGGAGGTAAAAAATGAAAAAATTCAGGAAAATCGTAACAATGCTTCTTTGCGGTGTGATGTCTCTCGGCGTATTCGCATGTACGCCCGACGGCGGCAGCGGCGCAGAGGGCGCAACGGCGGCGGACGCCGTTATCTGGTGCGCACCCGCGTCCGTCAAGGTTTTGTCAACGCAAAACATCGATAATTATTCGGACGAGCGCACCGACAAAGTGGTTTTGTCCGCCGTCCGCAACGAGTACGAAAGCGGACAGATAATAGTTACGCCTTCCAAAAATCTGGCGTACACCGTGGAGCTTAGCGATCTGACGGGCGCAAACGGCGCGAAGATAACCAAGGATAATTTTAAGGTTTACACGCAAACTTACGTTTCGGTTGTGCGTAACTGGTACGGCAACGGCGCGCCCACGGGCATGTATCCCGACCCGATAGTTCCGCAGGAGAACGCCGTCGAATACGGGCTTAACGCCGTAAACGCAGGCAGAAACGGCGGAACGTGGCTGGAGTTCTTTATCCCGAAGGACGCGCCCGTCGGTAAATATACGGGCACGGCAACCGTGGACCTCGGGAAAGAAAAAGTAAACGTTCCCGTCGAGCTTACCGTACACGATTACGTACTTCCCGACGAAATCACGCAAAAAAGTTTGTTTACCGTTAACTTGACTCAGCTTTCCGAATACGAGCTCGACAGTACCGAGTCAATGATAGATAAGTATACCGAATTACTTATGTATTACCGTCTTGCGCCCTCCGGAGTTAGTGCAGGCGGCGATGGCTACGACGAGAGAATAAGTAAGTGGGTGGAAAAAGCTTATAAGTTTTATCAGAAGGGCTTGCGCACGATTGCGATTCCGACGTTTTATACCAACAACCGCGGCTTGGGGTACGTAACTGTCGATCCCGACTTATTGGCGCAGTCGCTTGTCGCGCTGGCGAAAAAAAGCCTTGCAGTGGGTATCGACTTAAACGCATTGTCTTGTCTTTACGACTACGAAATCGACGAACCGTTTTACGCGTCTTATGT
The DNA here is from genome assembly GCA_964494605.1 of uncultured Lachnospiraceae bacterium. Classification (GTDB taxonomy): domain Bacteria; phylum Bacillota; class Clostridia; order Christensenellales; family Pumilibacteraceae; genus UBA10677. The sequence goes on along the minus strand of CAZBTB010000018.1, from coordinate 9,363 downwards.
AAACGGCAGAGTGGCAGACAGTATTATAGAATTCGATAAGGGCGTAAACAAGGCGCTCGAAGCGCTTACCGCCGACCCGGGGTTCGAAACCGAACTCGGCGCAAAGATAATCGAGTCGGTGCGAAAAACGCCGCACGTTATTACCGATTACTACGACGACCTTAACCGCATCCGCGATCCTATCAAGAATAAAGACGGCACGCCGTTTACGTACGAGGGCAAAAACGTTGCTCTTTGTCCCAAGCCCGACGGAGTGGACACCGCCGAGCGCCGCGCTTATTACGATAACGGTTTCGAGAAGTGGTGGTACACCTGTAACGACCCGAAGTATCCGTATCCGACGTATCACGTCGACGACACTATGACGAGCGCGATGAGTATCGGCTGGTTCCAGGCCGAGTACGGAATAACGGGCAATCTTTATTGGTGCAGCAACTATTTCATAAGAAACGGCGTAAATATGTCTAACCCCTACAGCTCGGCGGATCGGGCATCGGGCGCAAACGGCGACGGCGCAATCCTGTATCCCGGCAAAATGTACGGAGTCGACGGACCCGTCGCAAGTATTCGTCTGGACGCAATACGCGACGGCTACGAGGATTACGAGCTTATCAAAAAGCTTTACGAAGCTTACGAGGAGAACGGCGAGAGTGCGGCGGCAATCTTCCATACGCTCAGCTCGACGCTGTACAACGGTTCTTCGATCGTGGGCGGCTACGAAGAGTACGAGAGCGCACGCGAGGTGCTTATCGCTTTGCTCGAAGCGGTAAACAGCGACGCAAAGCTCATGATCACTTCTGCAACGGAGTCCGAGGACAGCTTGGGCAACAAGCATTTCAGTTACACCGTTAAAGCGGCGGACGGCGCAGTCGTCAAATCGGACGAAGCCGTAATCGAAAAGACGGGCGACGGATATACCGTTGAAAAGACGCTCGAAAAGGACGAAAACTACCTGTCGCTCAGCGCGGAAAAGAACGGCGTTACTAAGTCGGTTTCCGTTTACCTCGGCGGCAAGCAGATAGTGGTAGGCGCGAACTCGTTCGCCGATACCGACTTCGAAGGCTTCACGGATATTACTCTCGAGGACGGACGCGCGAAGTTCACTCTCGGCGGAGAGAACGAAAACAAGACGCTTGTCATAAAGCACGAGACCGTTAGCGGAATCAACGCCAAGACGGGACAGTATATCCTGTACGTTTACAATTACGGCGAGAGCATCGATTATACCGTGTACGTCACTTTCTCGGGCTACGGCAAAGTGGAATCCTTAAGCGGAAAACTTAAGCCCGGACTCAACGAGCTTATACTTACCGAGTTCCCCACCGTCAACTGGAGCAGCAGAAAGTCTGTTACGAGTCTGAGCCTCGAGGTTGCGGCAAACGAAATCGGGCTCGAGAAAATCATTGTTTACGGAGTGTGACGATATGAAAAAATTATTAGCGTTATTATTGTGTTTAATGTGCTGCACGCCCATGCTCGCCTGTGCGGATAAGACCGAGGCGGAAGACGGGCTTACGCTCGTGTACGACTTCGAAACCACTTACCGTCCCGTGGGAATGGGCAGCGGCTTCGGCAGAATAAACGTAAATACCGACAAGAATTTCGTATCGGGCGGCAACAAGTCGCTCAAGCTCAATCCCATGGGCAAAGGCACGGTAAAGCCGTATATGATAATGCCGTTCATGGGCGAGCCGCTAACCTGCAACTATACCGACGCGACCATGCTTGACGAGGTCCGCCTTAAAGTAAACGCGCCCTACGATATGAATATGTACGTCGGATTGTATTATTCGGATAAGGGCGAGCTTAAAAGTCCGTCCAAAACGGTGGAGCTTAAAACGGGTTGGAACGACGTGGTTTATACTCCCGATTATTCGCTTATCGCGATTTCGTACAACTTAAAAGAAAGCATCGGACTTTACCTGCAGTTCGACCAATACGCCGAGAGCGAAACGCCCGACGTTTACGTCGACGACGTTAAAGTCAAATTACGCGAAGAGCCTGTGGAGTACGAGAATCTCATAACCTTAAAAAGGACTGCCGATTTTATCGAGATTTGCGACTTCGAAAAGGTATATCAGAGCGTGGCGTTCACGCCCAAATACAATACGTCCGTGCCCACGCCCGCAGTCGAAGTGGTAAATGCCGCCGACTACGGAATCGAAGCTCCGTCGGGAAAGAAAGTGCTTCGGATCGAAGTATACCCCAAATCCGATGCGTCTACGAGTTGGACGCAGATGTATATGTCCGACGAAGTGCTCAAAGCGCTCGACCTAAGCTCGCTCGAAACGGAAATAGATAATTACGAGTTCAGGTGCGACTTGTATCAGAAGCAAGGCAAACCTCTGTTGTTGGAGGTCAATGCTTACACCGGCAAAGGCGCTATGGACTGGGCGGGCGTCACCAGCAGACAAGACGAGTGGGTTACGATGAAAAAACCGCTTAGTACACTTAATCAAAAAGGTTTTATTTCTAGTCCCGGCAGCTTTGCGTTTGCCTGGCTGGACTTAAAATCGGGCGACGATATCGGAGAGTATTTTATCGATAATATCAGAATCGAGAAAATAAAAAATTAAAAAAGGGAGGAACTTTTGATGAAAAAGAAAGTAACAACTGTTGTAGCGGCTTTGGTGCTCGCGCTGTGCCTTATTTTCGGCGCAACGGCGTGCGCACCCAAAAGCGTTACGCTTCGGGATTGGGAGGACGGCGAAATCACGCTTAACTTAGGCGATACGTACGAAGTCCCCGTTCTCGAAGCAAAGGACACCGACGGTAAAACCTACGAGGTGGAGATTAGCGTCGTTCACGCCGATACCGATGCGAAGGTTACGCTTATCGGCGGCGCGTTCGACATTCTCGACGCGAAGGGCTACAAGGTGCTGTACACCGCAAAAACGCCCAACGCCGACACCGTTAAGACGGTAACCGTCAAGGTAAACGACGAGGGTGCGCCCGTTATTATCGTGCGCGGCAACAATATCGCAGAAGTGGGCGAAAAATTCATGTTTCCCACGGCTACCGTTACCGACGATTCGGGCGAGGTCATAGCGCCCGGATTCAAGGTGTACCGCGGCGAAACCGAAATCGCGTCCGACGCGGACGGCTTTACTCCTACCGAAGTGGGCGAGTATACGCTTAAGATTTCCGCCCGCGACTCGAGCGGTAACGTCGGTTCGGCGTCGTTCGACGTTTTTGCGCGTCTACATAGACAAAAGGGCGAAATCGACGCGTTCGACGACAAAGGCGCGGCTATTCAGACGTTTGCAAAGAGCGGATTGGTCAAGACCGAAACCGTGTTTTCGTCGTTCAAGCGTCTTACGACCTCTTTGGGTTCCGTGTCGTTTAATTCGGGCTCGGACGAAACGACGGGATTTTACATGACCCCGAGAAACGGCGCGTCTACCGTTTCGAATCTCGGTGAAAACGCTTACGTTTCGGTGTGGTATTTCATTGCCGACACCAAAAACGCCGAGCGTACCGTTTTGAAGGGTATTGCCGAAGAAACCGTCAAAACCAACACCTGGAACGAGCTTAAAATTACGCCTGCCGAAGTGGGCGAGTTCGTACGTTGGTTCGACGGCATGAATACGGGCTTGACTCCGCTGTTCTCGGTGGGAAACGGCGGCGGCACTTACCGCGTGTTCGTCGACGACGTGTTTGCAGTCGACGGCAACGCGCCTGCAGTCACGGGCGTTGAAAGTGCTTACGAGGGCGGCGACACGGTCAGTTGGCAGGTCAGCGACGACATGAGCGCCGAATATTATTTCGCAGGCTCGGCGGCTAAAATCGAGGGTAGCTCGTTTACTCCCGCAATGAGCGGCGAGTATACGCTGTTCGTAGGCTCAAGCGACCGCACCAAGCAGAGCGCGCGTTTCGAGTTTACCGTAGGCGAGGAAAGAGCGGAGATCACCGAGGCTAAATGGTACCGTATCGGCAAGGATTCGCCTTTGCCCGTTACGACGGTAACGAACGACGGCGGCGAGGTCGCGGCGACTACAGAGTATACGTACGTCGACCTTATTACGGGCGAGCGCAAGGCGGCAACCGATAAAATAGTCGCAACTTCCGATTTGTTCGGCATTTACGTCGAAAGTACGTTCGACGGCGGAAAAATCGCGTCTTTCAAGATTATCAACGCAAGCAAGTACGACTACGGCATGTTCCTAGACTTTAACGACGTCGATTGTATTACCGGCGGAACGGGAAAGCAGGAGTGGCTTGAAGAATTCGAGGGCGCGAAGGGCGTAATCAAATTCTCTCCCGTAGGCATTTCCACTGCCGTAAACGCGCAAGGCAAATGGAACCCCGTTCTCGACAAGAGCGTTTACGAGGAGTTCGATACGCTGTTCTTTAAGCTGTACGTTGACGGACCTATGGCGGGATTCAGCTATAACGTAGAGAAGAAAGCAAACAACGATCTCGATAAGAATCGCGGCGCATCCGTCGATAAGGGCGCGGGATTCACCAAAGGCTGGCGTTATTATGGCGCACCTATCGACGAGTTCCTGACTTACTTTACTTACTTCCAAAAGGAAAGCTTCTTCTACTTCTCTCAGCCCACAGGCGCGCAATCCTACGTTTATATCGACGAGATCCGCGCGGGTAATAAAATGGACGTTACGAGCGACGTCGTCGAAACCGATAAGCTCGGCAGAGAAATAACGTTGTCCGACAATGCCGCGGAGGTATTCGGAAACGACGGAATCAAACCCACGGCACTGTTCGGCGGCGAAACGCTCGACGTATCGGACGGCACGTTTATGCCGCAGGAAGAAGGCGTGTATTCGTTCGAGTACGTCGACTTTGACGAATTGGGAACGCTTATGCACGGTGCGTATACCGTAACGGCTGCACCCGCAGGCAAGATTTTCGATTTCGACACCGCGGCAAAATGCTCGCCCAACAAAGGCAAGGACATTACAACCGAACACGTAGAGGAGTTCGACGGCGCGACCGACCTTATCAGGATCGGTATCGAGAGCGCAACGAGCGGACTTATTCACTTCAACACCGTTTGGCGTCCCACGTTCAGCAAAGCGTACTACGAGAATTACGACAAGCTCGTTATAAGGTTCTATCTCGAGGACGCAAGCAAAGTAAGCACGTTCAGCTACAGGGTAGTCAGCGAGGACGATAAGGACGCGAAGGCTTATTATTACGATACCAAAGGCATGCGTCACAACGGCTGGAACGAGATCGCGTTTGACATTAACCGCGATTGCGAAGGCGGAATAGGCAGCTACGGCTTCCAGTTCAGCTTTAAGGTATCGTCGGCTACCTCGATATACGTCGACGGCATTTCGGCGGCAAAATCTCCCGCAATCTCGGACAGCGTCATGAACTCGCATTTAGGCGAGGAACTGACCGTAACGACGCCTTCAGAGCTTGACGGACTTACGCTCGACCGTTTCGTAACCTACAACGGCGAGGACGTGACGGTTACGGCAGGCAGCTTCACTCCCGTAAAAGAGGGCGCTTACCTTATCACCTTTAAGGGCGAAAACGAAGAAGGCGAGCCCGTGTTCGTAGAGCGGAGAATCAACGTTTCGACGCCCGGTATGATAGCAAGCTTCGATACTGTTCTTACGGGTATGGAAAACGGCGATTTCACAAATCTTACCGACGGCAAGAATTACGGCGAAAATCATTGGCAGTGGCTTGAAGAGGTCGAAATCGGCGGCGAAACGGCAAGAGGCGTTATCAAGGCGGATTTCGTTGTACCCGACGATCTACCCGAGGAAAGAACGTCCGCGCAGTCGTCTGTGTTCGGCAACAACAATTTCCCCTCGATCTTCACATACGATTACTACAATGACTACAATCAGTTTGCCGTCAGACTCTATGTCGACAACCCGTCGGTAATCAAAAACCTGATTTTCATCGGCAAGGGCGGCGACATATTTATTATGAACGGCAGTTTGACGGGCGGCTGGAATACAGTTCTGTTTAACCGTCATACAAACGAGCGCGACTCGCTTGAGTTCAGAATGTGGGCGGATTATACCGAAAGCTTTACTATGTACCTCGATTCCGTCTACATGATTAAGGTAGAGCCGGGTCTTATCCGCGACTTTACTTACGAGCTTAAACGCGATACAAATACGTCTACCAACAAGAGCGGAGCGTCGTCGACTACCGAATGGGTGGACGAAGTCACTCTCGGCGGCGTGGACGCGCAGGGCTTGATCAAAATGAACCTTACGCTCGACGACGGAAAAACCAGCGGCAGCGTTTGGCCGTTTGACCACAGCAACTATACCGCGCTTGTATCCGTAAACGATTACGCTTTCTACAACGGCTATGATTACTTCGAAGTCAGACTGTTCGTAGAAAATGCAAGTCATATCACCAACTTTACGTTTAAGACGAATGGTACGGGTGAGCCGGAAACCAATCTTCGCGCGCAGCTCGTAGACGGCTGGAATACCCTTTGCTTCTCCAAAATCGGAGCGGGCGACAAAGAGCACGGCAAAAACTTCCGTTTCTTCGTGATGATTGTAGGCGATGCTACTGTTTATCTTGACAGCGTGCGCATGGTCAACACTCTTACCGTTACGCCCGCAGAGGTCGATTTCGACGATATGCTGGGCAAAACGTTCACGTTTGACGACGACAGCGAGTCGGTATTTGCAGGTTGCCGCAACGTAGAACGCGAGGTGTTTGTAAACGGCAAGAAGGTCACGCCTACCGATACCGGATTTACGGTAAACGAATACGGCAAATACGTAGTAATTTACAGTGCGGTCGACGCAAGCGGCAAAGCCGTCCGCGGTGAGTATACGCTTAATATTTTTGCGCCCGGTACGGTTTACGATTTCTCGAATGAGACAGCGCTTTTGGGCGGCAATATGGTTAACGGCTCCGCACGCGTCGATTGGGAATACGTCGACAGCATAGAGCTTGACGGCGAAACCGCGACCGGACTTGTAAAAGCTCAGTGGAATTCGGCTTCCGGTTGGGCTAATCCCATGCGTGAGAGTGTGGCAAAGCTTACGTCCGCATTTTCGTCGGCATATTACAACGCTCACGGCGGTAATTTGCGTATCAGAATGTGGGTCAAGGATATCAACGACTTTGCAAGCTTCAATATTACGATTTCCACCTCTGCCGGCGGAAACGCTCGCGAGCAATGGCTGATGTTAAACGATACTCAGTTGCTTAGGAACGGTTGGAACGATGTGTTGCTTAACTACAGCGACACCGGTCTCGAATACCTGATGTTCGGTTTTGGCGCAAACAGCAAAGGAACGAATGGTTTGGTCTATTTCGACAGTGTAAGCATTGTTGACGTTAAAACCTTAACCGCGACTACCGATTTCGGCGATTTCGACGTCAACGAGATTGTACTTAGCGACAACAGCGCTCAGGTTTTCGCAAACGCTTCCGCGCTCAAAACCGAAGTATTTTTCGGCGGTGCGGCTTTGCCCGTAACAAACGGCAAATTTACCGCAACCGAAGAAGGTTACTACAGAGTGGTTTATTCGGGGATAGACAACGGCAAGAGTGTGTTCGCAACTTATAACGTAAAGCATTATCTGCCCGGCACACTCTATACCTTCGACGGACTCCTCAACAACGAAATGTACGGAAAAACCGGTACGACGAGTGTCGTAACTTGGAACCATGTAGACGAAGCCGAGCTTGGAGGCGTACAGTCTTACGGCTTGGCAAAGGGCGTTTGGAAATTAAGCGAAGGCACAAACGAAGCTGCGAGCTCGATATTCGAAGGTAAGTTTATACCGGGAGTGTTCGCCGCCGGCGATTACGCCGATTACAACGCTTTCAGAATTCGCGTCTACGTCGAAAACGCCGCAAACATAACTTATGCAAACTTCAATACCAACGGTCCTGAACAGGCTTTCCACTCAATACTGAAAGATGGCTGGAACGATTTCTATCTGTCACGCTACACCAATGATAAAACGCTTAACCCCACGTTCAAGTGCTGGATTAAGCACAATGGCGACGTTACCATGTATTACGACAGAGTGGATATGGTTAAGCTGCCCGCTACTATGCTGGAGGATTTCTCCGCAGACATGAAGCGTATGTACGGTACGGCTACGTCGCGCGCTTGGTCGTTTGTGGAAAGCGCTACGCTGGGCGGAGAAACGGCTTACGGCTTGCTTAAGATAGATTTCGAGGCAAACAACAGCGGTTTATGGGTAGGATATGACAACAATTTGTGGGGCGGCGTTTTATGGCATAATAATTACGAGACTTATGCCGACTTTGATACGATGGTTGTAAGATTCTATCTGGAAGGCAGAGCTAACTTAAGCCGTTTGGTTATCGTTACGTCCGGCGGCGGAAGCGGAGAATACAACCTTATTACTTCAGACGTAAAAGACGGATGGAACACAGTAAAAGTTCCCCGTACAACAGCGAGCGGCGCACGCTTCCGATTCCATACCACAGCGTCGGGAAATGCTACCGTTTACTTAGACAGCGTTACGCTCGAAAAATCCGAGACATAACTTTTGCTCAAACCGTTAAAAGTTCTTGACAAAAAAAATTGCTTGGGTTATAATAACAAAGCTATCGTTATTGTAGCCTCAAGCGCGGAGAAATACCCAAGAGGCTATAAGGGGACCCCCTGCTAAGGGGTTAGTACGGTGATAAACTGTAGCGCGAGTTCGAATCTCGCTTTCTCCGCCACAAAAAGGGACGCTTTATGCGTCCTTTTTTCGTGGCAGAGAAAGCATAAGATTATAGAACTGCGCTTCTACGCGCAGTTCGCGGTGACGAAGTCACCAAGGAAATTCGCTTGCGAATTTCTGCCATCTCGCTTTCTCCGCATAATAGCATTGACGGAATGACACAATAGGCAAGCGTCTCGGACAAATACTAAGCTTAGTATCAACCCGAGACGTTTTTATTTTGTAATGTCATTGCTACTCGCTTTTTCCGCAGTGCAAAAAATCTATAGATAATCGCGGCAATAACCGAAAAAAAAGACCACCTTCTCGGGTGGTTTTTTTCGTTGTAAAGCTCATTTACCGCGGGGGGGGGGTACTCTTTCGAGCGAGTCGGCGGTATTGGAGCGGTGTGTAGTTATGTGCGCGCTTGAATTCTTTGGTGAAGTGGAAATAGTCGCCGTAGCCGCTGAGGGCGGAAATGGCTTGAATGGTTTCGTCGGTTTTTTCGAGGAGCACGCGGGCTTGGGAGAGTCGGTATTGGATAATGTATTGCTTGCTTATTGAGTGGTGCGGGAGAATTGTCTGTATTCTGTCAATCGTGTTATAAATAAATGCTGATTGGCCAGGCAGGAAATATAGGTGGGAAAACCAGAAAGGAAGTAAAAATGATGCAATGAGAACAGAAGAATTCTGGGAAGGAGGAAGCTGATTCCTCCCAGTCCTG
>CAZBTB010000017.1:0-11506 GCA_964494605.1 uncultured Lachnospiraceae bacterium | reverse complement strand
GTATCCACCGCGTCGACAACGTAGTCGTATCCCGATAAGTCGATGACGTCTGCGTTTTCGGGCAGATAAAACATTGTATACGTATTCATGATTAAGTCGGGATTTATATCGAGCGCGCGGCGTTTTATCGCTTCGGTTTTATTCTCGCCCACGGTTGAGCCGAGAGCGATAATCTGACGGTTGAGGTTGGTTTCGTCCACCTTATCGCCGTCTATTACGTCCACCTGCCCCACTCCGCTGCGGACGAGCGCTTCCACGACGTGACCGCCTACGCCCCCTAATCCGAACACCAGAACCTTAGCTTGGCTGAGCTTTAAGAAAGCTTTCTCGCCTATGAGCGAAACCGTACGCGAGAACCTGTTCATTGCTCTTTCCTTCCGAGTAGCGAATTTATAAACTGCTCGGCGGTTCTGCCCGATTTTTTGTTCTGCGCAGTCGCCCACCGTAACGCCTCTTGTTCGAGCTTTTCGGTCTCGAGGTCGATTCCGCCTGCCTCGGCTAGCTCGCTTACAATCGCAAGGTACTCCTTTGTATCGGGCGCGGGATAAAACAGCGACAGCCCGAAACGCGCGGACAGCGACAGCTTTTCCTCTACCGTGTCCGAGCGGTGAATATCGTCGCTTGATATATCGCTACGGTCGGAAAAACTCTCCTTAATCAGGTGGACGCGGTTGCTCGTCGCGTAAACGACAATATTGTCGGGACGGCGCCCCAGACCTCCGTCGAGTATTGCTTTAAAATACTTATAGTCGTTTTCGCCGTCGTCAAACGACAGGTCGTCGAGAAACAGAATATACTTTCCGCCGCGGCGGCTGAGCTTGCTCATAAGGCTTGCTATCTCGGCGTGCTGGTGCTTGTATATTTCGATTATCTTGAGTCTGCCGTCGCTCAGCTCGGGAATAAGAGCCTTGACCGACGTGGACTTGCCCGTTCCCGCGTCGCCGTACAGAAGAACGTTGTTGAACTTGCCGCCCTTTAAAAACGCTTCGGTATTTTCGATAAGCGCGGTCTTTTGCGCGTCGTAGCCGATAAGCGTCTCAAATCCCTTAGGCTTAAAGTTCGCAACGGGCATAAGCTCGCTGCCTTCACTGCCGCTTACAAGTCTGAATGCGTTGCCGAGTCCTATTGCGCCCGCGCCGCCGTACGCATATTCTCCGATAAGCGCGGCTATAAATGCGTCTACGGAACATGAGGTATACCTCATGTTTATACTGTTACATTCGTCCACTATTTTCTTGAGCCGACCCGAAAGCCGCAGTATGCGCATACCTATGTAATCGCTCCGCTCGCTTCCGGCGGTGTAGTCGCGCAAAACTCTCCAACCGTTGTCGCGCGTCGGGAAAAACGCGGAAGAAAACAACGGCATTATTTTGAGAATATCCGCTCTTACCATTTCCGATACCGACCCGTCCGCCGCGTCACGCTCAGCCGCAAGCGAAAACGCGTTTTCGTCGACAAGCAGCCGATAGCTGAGATAATTCGCCCAGGCGTCGCCGCTTAAGCCGCGCTCTTCGGCAAGCTCAGTTGCTTTTGCCGCAAGCTGTTCGTAGCTTCCGTCAATAACGTCGTCAAAATGATAAAACATCGTTTTTAACATAATCCTTGTCCTCGAATAATTTACTTTGCCGAAAAGTCGATTCCTGCCTTTCGCGCCTGTTTGTGTTGAAACTGCCTTTTTACGTTATAGCATACGCCGTCTTTTATAAATCTTGCGCCCGTCTGCTTGAACCAGAACGAAACGTTGTTTTTTACGCACGCCTGTCTGATTTTAAGTATCCAATCGTACTCAACCCGTCTTGCATTTTCGCCCGATTCGCCGCCCGCTATCACTCTTTCTATCTTTCCGCTCTTTAAATACGGCTCGATATCGATTTCGCCGAGGAGCGGTTCGCAAATCAGAAAGCGGTGCTTAATGGGGAGGTTTATAAATGCAGGCATGCGCTCGTCGAGACGCTTTTGGTTTTCGCACGTGCAGCCTATTGCCACGTTGTCCCAGCCGTCCGCCCAATCGGTCGGCTTTACCTCGTCGAACCTTAATATACGCTTTGTAATAAAAAAATACTTAAGGTCCGATCTCGCGCGCATCATTTCGTAAATTTCTTCCCGCCAATCGTCCGCTTCCTCTATAAGAAAATCGGAAGAAAAGCACATGTCCACCGTGTCGCCGCTCTTTACCTTATAATCTCCGTGTCGGTCACGGCGCATTATCAAATCGAACGACGAGGTCTTTTTTATTTCGGACGGATTGCGGTCGTATTTTAGGTCCGAACGGTAAACGTAACAGTTTTTGCAACCTTCGCTGTGTTTTTTACAGCCGTGCCACATGTTCCAAAGCATACGTCCGCTCCCCCCCTAAACAATAAGGTTGATTATTAGTCCTGCAAGCGAGCACAGCGCGTAAGCGAACACCACTATAAGCACGTTTTCCTTAACGTTCGCATTCTCCTTAAACAGCACCGCATAGCCTATGCCAGCGCCTGCGCTCAAGCCCGCGACTGCCGCACCTAAAGATAGTCCGCCGATAGCGTAAAGACGGGTTATGACAACGGACGCGGCGCAATTTGGAATAAGTCCGATTAAAGCGGCGACAAAAGGCTGAATGAGTTCGGTCTTACTTAAAAACTCCACTATGCTCTCTTCGCCGATAAAGTACACCGCCGTGCCGATAAGAAAATTAACTATAAATATAAAGCCGAGAACCGTGAACGAGTGAAGTAACGGATGCAGAAGAATATACCCGAAGCTTTCCTTTTTGCCAGTTACAGTATGCCCGTGACAGCCGTGAAGCTCGTGTCCCGATTCCTCTTCGTCAGGCGTTTCGTCATTATGCTCATGCTCGTTTTCATCGGTATTTTGGGGGACGTCATGGCTTTTTTTGAACTTAAAGCCGTTTTTAAAAGCAAAATGAACGATATATCCGACTGCAACTGCTAACACGAGTTTTATAATGAGAAGAGGCAAAAGCTTGGGCGCGGCACTGAAATCGGACAGTAAAATCGGTATCGCCTCGTCGGATGTTGCTATAAATACCGCCAACAGCGTGCCCAACGAAATCTTGCCCGCGGCGTACAGATTGGCGGACACGACCGAAAACCCGCACTGCGGAATAATACCCACAGCCGCTCCCACGGCAGGCGCCGCAGGAGAAAACAAAACCTTACGCATTTTTTTGCTGCCCGCCACTTTCCGCTCGAAAAACTCTATGGCTAAATGCACCAATATAATTATCGGCGCAAGCTTAAGAGTGTCTATTAACGAGTCAATAAGTACGTTCAGCATTTTTTTACCTTTTGCGGTTATCTTTCTACATGAATTCAATAGGTGGGGATTCCTCGAACTCGCGCGTTACAAGGCGTGCCGCCTTGGATAGCGCGGTGCGCCGTCTCGCGTTTTCGGTAAAACGCACGCGCTCGTAAATACTTTCTCAAAAATGCCCTTGCAAGCAAGCATTTTTGCTCGGCATTGACGGAATGACATTACAGTGAATTGGCTACCGGTTGTCATTCCGAGCGAGACATTATTTTATATGTCATTCCGAGCGAGGCGCGAGCCGACGAGGAATCTCAACCTTTTAAAAAACTAATTACTTAAACTTATAATCGCGGATAGCGCGCTCTGCCTCGCGGTTGAGGTCGCGCTCTTTAATAACGTTCTTTTTATCGTACGTGTGTTTGCCTTTGCATAACCCGAGCTCGACTTTTAAGTATCTTCCCTTAAAGTACGCGCGGAGCGGTACGAGCGTATAACCTTTTTCGCGAACCTTGCCGATAAACCGCGCAATCTCGCGCTTGTGCATGAGTAACACGCGGTCGCGCTTAGCCTCGGCGTTGTAGTAAGATCCTTTTTCGTACGGCGTTATCTGACTGTTTTTTAATATGATACTGTGTCCTTCGATAAAACAGAAACTGTCGGCAATACTCATGTGTCCGAGCTTAGCGCTCTTGACCTCAGCGCCCGACAGCGAAATTCCCGCCTCGAGCGTTTCCTCTATAAAATAATCAAACCGCGCCTTTCTGTTTAAGGCGACTTCTTTTACTTGCATAAAATCTACTCCTAATGATAGCTCAAGTTTGACTGTTCAGGCGCGCCGTAGACGGACAACAGGTGATTTGCCGCTAGGGCGCTTAAGTTTCCTACGTAACCGCCGCGGCAATATCACACGTAGTTCGTATACGGTGATGCATGGGCAGTCAAACTATTTTCCCACGCAGAAATTCTTAAATATCTCTGCCGCCAATGCGTCGCTGCCCGTTATTCCCGTAATCTTGCCGAGCGCCGCATAAGCGTCGTACAGATCCGCCGAAATAAGCTCCGGCGGAACAGAATCGACGTTGGCGTTTGCTCTGTCTATATGCGTCTTTGCTTCGTTCGCCGCCGAAAACTGCCGCGCATTGTTAAGCGCCGCACTGCCCGGCGTAACAAATCCGCTCGCTTTGAATATCTCCTCTTTTAAATTGTCTATTCCCTTGTTTTTAAGCGCGCTGACTTTAATAGATCCATCGATTACGCCTTTTCGTTCATCGGTTTTGTTTTCAGCGATAATAACCGCGCGTCCGTTCTTTTTCAACCTCTCGGCGTATTCGTTTGCCTCGTTTCCGCCGTCGTTTACGTCCACGACAACGACTGCAACGTCGCACTCGTTGGCAGCCGTTTCGGCACGTTCAACACCCATTTTTTCGGGCAGCGACCGAGCTTCACGCAATCCCGCAGTATCGGTGAGCACAAACTTTACTCCCTTATAAACGTAGCTTTCGGTAAGCGTATCGCGCGTCGTTCCCTTCTCGGACGTTACTATCGCGCGCTCGTAACCGAGAACAGCATTCATCAGACTCGACTTTCCGGCATTGGGCTTGCCTACGAGCGCAACCTTTACTCCGTCGCGCTCTATTTTACCCATCTTAAACGAACTCACAAGTCCGTCAAGCTCCGTTTTTATTTCAGATAAAACGTCTTTGAGCTCTCCGCGCGTAAAATCTTCCAGATCCTCTTCGGGATAGTCTATTGCCGCCTCGGTCTTTGCCCGCGCGGAAACAATCATTTTCTGAATTTTTTCTATCCTCTTTTTCAGCTCTCCGCTGAGTAGAGAATACGCTCCCCTGATTTCCGCTTCGGACTGCGCGTTGATAATGTCGAGCACTCCTTCCGCCTCGGTCAAGTCGACCTTGCCGTTAGCAAAAGCACGCGCCGTAAAATCTCCGCCTTCCGCTTGAACAAAACCCTCGTTTTCGATAAGAAAGCGCACTATTCCGCTCATAAGCGCATAACTGCCGTGACAGTAAATCTCAACCGAATCCTCGCCCGTGTACGAATGAGGAGCCTTAAAAAATACAGCCATACACTTGTCCGAATATTCTCCCGCTTTAAGCGTACCGTAATACATCTTTCCCGCTTCGCTTTCCGCGTTAAAACCCGAGAATACTTTTCGTACTCCCTCAATCGAATCCCGTCCGCTGATACGTATTATTCCGATAGCCGAAGGACTTATTCCCGTAGCTATCGCTATTATTGTCTTGTTACTGTCGGTCATTATTAGTAAATTATACTTTATAAACGTCCCATCTGTCAAATAAATGGGCATATATCATATTTAAAACAAAATAATTATTATAAGGTGGAGATTCCTCGTCGCGTAACCGCTCGCTCGGAATGACATTACATTTAATGGACTAGCGTTTACATTCCGATTTAAAGCATTGCGGGGGTTCGGGGACACAACTGCAAGTGTCCCCGACGTGTTTTTGTGCTACTTTTGCCGCGCTAGCAAAAGTAGCGACTTTTCTTTATTTTAAAAAATAAGTTGTGAAAAAAGTTATCCACTTTGTTGATAATATTGTGGATAAGTATTAATATTCGTTTATTATATCACGTCGATTGGGGTCGAAAATGATCCCGTTTTCTATTTTGCGTTAAAAAATGTACGACTTGTCCAC
This sequence comes from uncultured Lachnospiraceae bacterium, assembly GCA_964494605.1. GTDB lineage: Bacteria > Bacillota > Clostridia > Christensenellales > Pumilibacteraceae > UBA10677. Next base: position 5,576 of record CAZBTB010000017.1, on the reverse strand, counting down.
AGTTGCCACATTTCATTAAGATTGTTTTAACACGGTTGTCCACAAGGTTTTAAGTTTATAACCTTTTCACTATATTGGATAATTTTATTATTTTTCGGTCGCAAAACTCTATATTTTGTGGGCTTAAAACTTATAAAAACTTTGTCCACATATCCTCAAACACTACTTATAACTACTACTGTTCTTTACTAAGAAATATATCATAGATACACGCTCAGCGGATTTTACTTAACCGGCTTATAAATAATGAAAAGAGTTAGTCAAACTGTTGATAAATAAACGGCAATATGTTAAAATAAGTCTATGAAAGAATATTTGAAAAAATACGGTTGTCCCGAAAAAGCGAATCTATTCGACCGTTACGAAAAACTTCTTGTCGAGTGGAACGAAAAATTCAATCTCACTTCGATAACCGATAGCGAAGGAATAAAGCAAAAGCACTTTATCGATTCGCTTGCGGCTGTCGAATATCTGCCCGAAAACGCTTCCGTTCTCGATATAGGCAGCGGAGCGGGTTTTCCCGCAGTTCCGCTTAAAATCGTTCGCGACGATATAAACGTGACCGCAATAGACAGCGTAAATAAGAAAGTCGGTTTTATTAACGAGGTTATAAAGGATCTCGGCTTAAAAAGTATAACCGCGCTTCACACTCGAGTCGAGGATATGAAAAAGGAAATAAAGTACGACGTCGTTGTTTCCCGTGCCGTGGCGGCGTTAAACACTCTGTCTGAGTACGCTCTGCCGTTTGTAAAAAAAGGCGGCTTATTTATCGCGTATAAATCTGAAAAGACGTACGAGGAAATAAAAGATGCCGAAAACGCGCTCGAAATTTTAGGCGGAAAAACAGAAAACGTTGTCGAGATGAATTCGACCGATTATAAACGCACTCTTATTATTATAAGAAAAGAAAAAGAAACTCCGATTAAGTATCCTCGCGGAAAAAACTTGCCTAGAGTAAAACCGCTTTGATTTTTTATATTACTTTTTGCTCACACAAAAAGTAACAAAAATGTGCAAGGGGCACGCCCCTTGACCCTATGCAAAAAAATAAAGAGAAGTCAAGCCGTAACAGTTTGTCCTCTCTTTTATATTTTATCTGATGGATTATTAAGGGACTTGTCCCTTAAGCGTGTTTTGCAAACTTTTGCACGAGCAAAAGTTTATATTACACCTCGTGGGCACCGTCGTTTATGAACAGGATACCGATTGTGCCTTTGCCGCAGTGGCTGGTAATGGTTGCGCTTGCGATGGTTTCTATAATCTCGGCGAACTCGTAATGCTTCTTTATTTCGGCGCGCACGTTATCGACTACTTCTTTATCGGCGGACGTGTGAGTAATGAATATACGCTTCAGATCGGGATTATCGTACATCTCGAAAATATTATCGACGTATTTTTCGGCAATGGACACGGACGAACCGCGGTACTTTTTACCGACGACTATTTTGCCGCCTTTTAAGAGAAGCGAAGGTTTGATTTTAAGCGCGGTTGCGAAAAACGACGCAAGACCGGAGCAACGTCCGCCCTTATACAGGTAGTCCATTGTTTCGACGAAGAAAGAAGCTTGTACATGCGGTATGCGCTCAACACACTTGTCGTAAATCTCCTGCGCCGTGTACTTTCCGCTGTCGCGTAAATCTGCGGCGTAAAGCGCCAACAGTCCCGTGCCCGACGATAAGGATTGTCCGTCTACGACAAAAACGTTTTTAAATTCCTTGGCGGCTTCTGCGGCGTTACTGTAAGTAATGGAAATTCCGCTCGAAATCGTAAAATGAATGAGGTAATCGTCCTCGCTTGTAAGAACCGACTTAAAAAACTCTCTATGCTCCTCGACGCTGCGTGCCGCGGTTTTGGGTAAAATCTTGTTTTTTGCAACGAATGCGTAAATGTCGTCGGGAGTTACCGTAACGCCGTCTTCAAACGAATCGTTGCCTAAAATTACGGCAAGAGGAATCGTGGGAATGTTGCGGGACTTAAAAAGGCCGTTTAGATCGAGAGTCGAGTCGGAAGAAATAATTATCATGTGTTATCTCCTTAATGATTATTATTTACGGGAGTTTCTTCGGAATAGAAGAAATCGAGAAATCTATAGAAGAAAGAATTTTTTTCAAGCTTAGCGAACTCCACACCGGCAATCGCCGAATTATCGAAAGCTCCGTAGTGGCGCGAATCCAATGAAATGTTACGATTGTCGCCGAGTGCAACAAACTTACCTTTTCCGACAGTTAAAAAAGTTTCGTTTTCTATCATATCGTTGTAGCTTTGGGCTATCGTAAATTCGCTGAAAATATCTTTTGCACTGCCGTTGCGGTTTGAGTTCATAAGCTCAAAGGACATAACCTCTTTGATATAGTCTTCGTCCTGCCTGACAAAGCCGCTGCCGTCGTTTTTATCGAGGTATAAGTCAATAAGCTCGTGGTTTTCGGGATTTATAATAAATCCGATTTTATCGCCCGACACCGCTATAACCCGCTTTATAAGCCTGATATTATTGTGATTGATTACAACGACGTCGCCGCGCTTTGGTGAAAAGTATAATCTGCAGATTACCACCGTGTCGTCGTTTTTCAGTCCGTTTTCCATCGACCTGCCGCTTATAGAAACGGGCTCTACGGAAACGTACATTGCAAGTATCAGAAGCATAACGACGATTAAAACGTTTACCATAATCGTCGAAACGCGCTCGAGAACAGAGGGCTTTATGTGCGGGTCGTCGTAAATCGGCTCGGGAATTATTGAATTTTGCATTATTCATCCTCCCCTTTAAGTATAACCGTTTTAACGGCTTTAACCGCTTTTTCGGAGGAAAGCATGACGACGTGTCCGCATTTTTCGCATTTAAGCTTTACGTCCGCGCCCGTCCTTAATACGGTAAATCTGCTGCCGCCGCAAGCGTGAGGTTTTTTGGTGACTACACTGTCGCCTACTGACAATATGATCATATCCAAAGAAGAGAATTTATCAATAGCTCCGATTCGCTGTTTACGGTTATCGAAACGGCGGAATCCCAGCCGCGCATCGATCCCGAGAGCGATTTAAGCTCGTCTGCCGAAAGCGTTATCTTAGTCCACTCGCCGTAACTGTCGGGTTTGACAAGTGCAGAATATTCGGTGTAACCTTCTTCGGTAAGACAGGTAACGTTTACGGTTAAGAACTGAATGGACTTTGTGTAAACAAGCAGCTGCAATAAGCTGTCGCGGTTACCCGACGTTTTTACGTCGCCTATCTTAAAAGTGGTGAGCGAGTTTACCGAGCACGTAACGCCCGAAATTCCGTTGCCGCCCTCTTTGATCGTAATGTTACAGTCTCCGTCGGTAAGGTTTGTAACCAGCCAATCGTCGGTGCCCATATCCGCTTCGTACACAAGCCGAGACTTTATAATCTCTTTAGCCGCAACGCCCAGCATGAGCGGAATTTTCGTTACTATCTCGCTCGATACCGCGAACCCGTCGGCGTATTTTACCGTAACGAAAGCAGACGTCTCGTCCTTTAATAAGTAAACGTCGGCCTGGCAAATATATTCGGTGGCGGTGATTTTTTCAAGGTTTAAACGCGTCCAGTTACGGTATGCGCCCGAAACGGAACCGTGCGAGTAATAAAGACTGATCTCTTTGATTTCTTCGGGAGCGGAAACGTTTATATCGTAATAAAGCGAACGCTCGGAGTTTTTAGCCTCGAGTACGGGCGGAGCAACCAAAGTCTTGTGAGAAAAACAATGCTCGTTGATAAACGACAAAAGACTTTTGCGCTGTTCGGCGTTGAGCGTATTGTCGCTGTGCTCGGCTATATAGAATCTGCACGAGTCGCTGGTGAGTGCATAAAGGTCGCTCGTATTGAAAAGCGAATTTTCGTGATTGTTCGAGCTGTCTATAATATAAGTGGGAACGGTAAGTAACGGAACGTAAAGATTGTTGGCAAGCGACGTGTTGTAAACGAGCGCTTTATCCGTCTTTAGGTCAAGTCCTTCGTAAAGCGACGAATTGAACAACGCTACTGCGCAGGAAGCGTTCGGTTCGACGTATGCCGCTTTGTAAACCTGAAAAGCGCCGCGTCTTACGCCGAAAAAGGAAATACGGTGGCTGTCGAGGCTATCGATGTTTTCCAAATACACGTAGCCGCGGAGCATAACGCACGCATAGACGTATTGAGTGGATTGCTTGGGATTATCGGGAAGCTTGTAATAAGAGCTGTCCGAAGTATAGTAATTGGCAAACGAAAGCGACTTGGGATAAATGGTAAAAAGATTGCCGTCGTTCTTTCCGGCATAATCGAGAGCAAGAACGGTAAAACCGCAATCGGTAAGAAAATCGATATACGTCGGATCGAAAGGCGACTCGATATCGTTCATGAGAACGACGGACGCGCCGGACGGAATACTGGCGGGCGTATACAGCCGCGCATAAATGCGGGTACAGCCGTCGCTCGTCGCCTCTCCGTTGAAATATATGTGTTTCACGGAATAACGCTCGAAAATCTCCGTCTTAAGTAAGGTCTCGTTTAAGGGAAGATTTCTCGGGTTATAATCCTTCCACAGCGTTTGAGCCGTAATAAGTTCCATACATACCTCTTTAATGAATACGCGTCTATGTGCCGGATATGACAACATATACATTACTATTCTATTATAATACAAAAGTTTTGTCAAGTGACAAAGTGAATTCGGTTGCAATATCGTCAAAAAAGTGTTAAAATTTTAGTGTTAAAGTTATATAATTATTGACTTTTAAAATTAGAATAAGGAGAATGTACAAAAAAGATGCTTGAAATCAAACACGTATCCAAGACGTACCGCCCCAAAAAAGGCGTACCGGTAAAAGCGCTTGACGACGTAAGCCTCAAGTTCGAAGACCACGGAATGGTTTTTATACTGGGTAAATCGGGCAGCGGTAAATCAACGCTCCTCAACGTCCTCGGCGGATTGGACAAAGCCGACAGCGGCGAGTTTATCATTAAGGGAAAGTCAAGCAACGACTTTTCTCAGTCGGACTTCGACAGCTACCGCAACACGTTTATCGGTTTTATCTTTCAGGAATACAATATTCTGCCCGAGTTCACCGTAGGCGCAAACATCGCGCTTGCGATGGAGCTTCAGGGCAAGAAAGCAACCAACGAGGCGCTTAACCAAATTCTCGAAGAGGTCGACCTCGTTAACTACGGCAACCGTAAGCCCAACGAGCTGTCGGGCGGTCAGAAACAGCGTGTCGCTATCGCCCGCGCGCTTATCAAAGAACCCGAGATGATTATGGCGGACGAGCCCACGGGCGCGCTCGACTCGAACACAGGTAAACAGGTTTTCGATACGTTAAAGAAGCTGTCCGAGAAAAAGCTTGTTCTTATCGTCTCGCACGACCGCGATTTTGCCGAGCTTTACGCAGACAGAATAATCGAATTGAAAGACGGTCAGATTATTTCGGACGTAAGCAAAACCTCGCTCGAGCCTAACTCGCTGTCCGAAGGCGTTTCCATCGTCGACGAAAAGGTCATCCGTATCAGAAAAGGCTATAAGCTGACGAACAAAGACCCGGCGAATGCCAATGGCCAGCTTGGACTGCCGATTAATCCGGCATACCGACAAC
>CAZBTB010000016.1:0-11729 GCA_964494605.1 uncultured Lachnospiraceae bacterium | reverse complement strand
ATTGTTTTTACGGCACTGTCGTGCCGCCGCGTCGCGCTCGTCGGCTCGCGCCTCGCTCGGAATGACATTACAGTAACTAGACTACGCGGGTTGAGTCTAAGGCTTAGTTTTTGTCCACGGCGGTCTTACTATTTTGTCATTCCGAGCGAGCAAGATTTACCTTGCGACGAGGAATCTCCACCGATTATATTTTGAAATCTCCACCGATTGAAAAACTGCCGCAAGCACAAAACCTGCGGCAGTTTTTTTGATTTAATTAGCGGTTAAGCCGAAACGTGCGCGTTAGCTACGTACGCTTTTACGCCGACTTTCTCGTCACCTAAATTTTGTCCGAAATAAATATAGAACTTGTTGTCGTTTCCTAAAGTTGCCGTAACCGTATACCAGGTATTCAATTTCATCTGTGTGTGCGTTACGGTTTCACCCGTTTCTTTATCGACGATTTTCTGACCGGTGATATTCGTATTCAACTGGAAGCCTGCATTGGCAATACCGTCTTGTGCCTTAGTACTTTCGTAAATATAAATATCCAACGAAAGATTTTTACCGACCGCTTTAAGAGTGTCTGTAATATCAAAATGCGTATGTGCACCCCAAGTACCATGGTCTTTATCTTTAGCAATGGAATACGCATTATTTGCCGCGCCGTATGTCGCTTCAAGATATGTTCTCGTGACAGTAACATATGATTTTCCACCATCACTACCTGCTTTAACACTCGTCAAAGCCAATGAATCGACGTTTAAGTATTCAGCGTTGGTGAAATAAACCTCGACCTCAACTTTTTCGGTAAAGTATATATACATATCACTGCCTGCGGACTGACTGTTTACGAGTTGAACGGTATACCACTTACCTACCGCCAACTGAGAGGCTCCGACCGCTTTTTTCGTCACTTTATCGATAATGGAATTGACCGGTTGTGCGCTGTTTGATTGGAAGCCGGCATTTGCCAAGCCGTTTTCCTCAAGCGAGCTTGACGCTATCATCATATCGAACTGAACGGCGTTATAAACGATGTTAGCCTCGGTATTGTGGATTTGCGCTTTTGTGTTCCAAACAACATCCACTCCAGAAGTGATGGTTTTGGTATACTTAAAAGCATACTCCGCATTTTGCTCCGTCTCGTCTAACGCAACAGCAGACAAATCACTATTGGAAGCATTACGGAACTTAACGCGATCTTCTATTTCTTGAGGAACTTCACTTAAAAACCGAATATTTTTAAATGCATAAGTACCTTTTTCCTCGTCTCCGAAGAAATAGAATTTTAAATCGTTGCTATCGGCTTCCACAGCGACGCTCAAATCGAGGTAGGCGGTGTACCAAGCATTTAGTTGCATTGCCGAAGAATTTGCGTAAACATTGTTACCGTAGTTAAATAATATTGAAAAATTCCAATTTGCATTATTTTTTATATTTTTCGGAATATTATATAATGCGTTTTTCGGAATGTCGCCGTTAAGTACACAAAAATCAACAGCCATATACGCATAGTCGGTAAGCGTCCAGGGTTTTCCGTTCCCGCCAACCAGTTCGTGGCTAAACTCAAGTCGGCTATTATATGTTGAATTTGTATTTACTTTATATTCGTAGTGCCCTTGTGTTTGATTGTAATAGAAAGCGTTGTTACCGTTCCATTCGGCAAAACGGTCTTTCGGGGCGAACTGCGAAGTGTTAGCCTTTAAGTAGTTTTCCTTATAATCGGCTGTCGACAAGACGTCGATCGAGAAGTCGATTGAATCGTAATCGGTTGCCAACGTATAAGTATAATTGCCCTCGGCTTTGTTAAGCGTTGCGCCTGCGGTCATAGCCGTGCCGCCGAAAGTATACTCCACTTCTGCGCTGCCGAATTCCGTAGCGAAATCGGGAAGCGTGAAGTCCGCGTTCTCCTCGAAATACCAGTCGTTGAGGTCGGTTAAGGTCAGATACTTTGCGGTATAGTCGGCCGCGCCTGTTACGGCGACGGGCTGAGTATTCCAACCGTTGAACAAATAAACTTTACCTAATGCGCCTTCCTTGCTCGGGGTTGCCGCGGTAAACTCGGGAACCGAACCGTATTCGACGTTACCCGTCTGGAGAACCGCTCCGTCCTCGTCCATGAATCGGATCGTGTAGGTATTAACGGTGCTATCGAACGTTGCGGTATATTCCGCCGCGCCCGTTACGGCTACGATTTCGCTGTCCCAAGCGTCAAACGTATAGGTATACTGCGCGTCTGCCGTTTTGGTCGGGGTGTCACCCGTATACTCGGGCGTTGTGCCGTACTCTACTTCGCTCGACTGCAATACCGTACCGTCGTGATTTTTGAACGTTACCGTGTACTTATTAAGCGTACTTCCGAACGTTGCCGTATACTCGGTTGCTTCGGTTACGGCTACAACCGTTTTGTCCCAAGCGTCAAACGTATAAGTATACTGTACGTCAGCGGCCTTTGTCGGGGTATCGCCCGTATACTTGGGTATTTCGCCCTCTTTGACCTTACCCGACTGTAAGACCGTGCCGTCCTCGTTCTTAAACGTTATCGTGAACAGTGCGGTTTGCGAGAACTGTGCGGTGTACTCGGTTGCCTCGGTTACGGCGACAGGCGTTTTGTCCCAGCCGCTGAACGTATAAGCGAAATCGCCGTCATCGGGTTTTAAAGGAGTACCCCCCCCCGTGAAGCTCGGGACTTCGCCTTCCTTGACCTTGCCCGACTGTAAAACCGTGCCGTCGTAGTTTTTAAACGTTACCGTAAACAGCGCAACTTTATTGAATTCGGCGGTGTACTCTGCCGCACCCGTCACCGCTGCAAGCGTTTTGTCCCAACCCTTAAACTCATAGACAAAGTCCTCTTCGTCGTCTTTTTCGGGGGTCTCGCCCGTATATTCGGGCGTTGAACCGTACGCGACCTGTGTAGACTGCAACGTCGTTCCGTCCTCGTTCTTGAATGTTACGGTATACTTATTTACCGTTTGGTTAAATTCGGCGGTAAACTCGGTATCAGCCGTAACCGCGGCGAGCTCTTTATCCCAGCCCTTAAACGAATACGTATACTGCGCGTCCGCCGTTTTTACGGGAGTTTCGCCCGTATACTCGGGGACGGTGCCTTCCTCGAGCGTGACGGACAACAGCTCCGTTCCGTCGAAGTTAAGGAACTTGACGGAGTACTGCGGTTTTTCGGCAGGCGCACAGCCCACCGCCGCGAATGCCGTAATAAATACGGCGAACACCAGGCTCAGAAGAGCCGACCACTTTACTTTTCTCATAATTACCTCCTTATCGGTAGAATTTACTTAATAAACGTGAAGTCCGTTACGTACGTCACTGCGCCCATTGCTGCATCGTACAGATAAATACAGTGATAAGCATTTTTATTGAGATTCATAGTAACGGTGTACCACTGCCCGACAACCATGTCGTCAAGCGCGACTGTTTCGGTCGTGCCCTTTTTGAGTACGGAATTTTCGGCAGCAATCATAGTAAGAACCATGTTACTTGCGCCGCGAAGCTTGACATTGGCTTTTTCGTCGGCCGAATTCGTACTGCTTACGACGTAGAAATCAAACTTCAGGGTCGTGTAATCGGTGTTGGTAAATACTATACCTGCGTCGTCGATCGCCATACCTGCGGGCTTAGTCCACTTCCAGACCGTTTCGTCGTCGGTGCCGGCGATACCGCTTGCGTCGACAAGCTCGAAGCCTGCGCGCGAATTTTTTGTCTGCGCTCTAAGGTGCGGACCTTCGTACGTGTTTTTGCCCTCGTAACGGAAATTTTGGAAGTATGCTTTAAGCCCCGCATTTTTACCTATATTGTAATAAAAGTAAATCGGTTTATTTGTTCCGCTGAGCAAAGACATATCTACAGTTACCGAGTACCACTTGCCCGTAGTCATATCCGCCCTGTTGACGGCCGTACCCGTCGACCTTTCGACGACGCCGTAAGCGTTGTGTATAAGATTGTAACTTGTGTTATAAATATTGAGTCCTTTGTCGTTCTGGTTGGTGCCGCCGAAGTCACCCATTTGCTCGAAATAAACGTCGAACTTGAACATAGCGCGTTCGGTCTTTTCGTAGCGCATATCGAGTCTGCCGTTCCAGTGATCGGTATTAGACGGCTTAGTCCAGCAGTAAGCGACCTTTGTTCCGTAAACGTTTTCATCAAGCAGTACGGGCGTAAAGTTATTGGTTACATTGGGACTTGCGGCATCGGTAGGACTCCATATGGTAGAGTCGCCGCGTTTATGGGATTCGATGTTCGTCATATAGATTTCGACGCCGTTGGTCTTGTTTGTAGTCGCGTCGAGATACAGATACGCAGTACTGCCCGTCATTTCCGCCGACAGTCTGTACAGAACCGTGTACCACTTGCCCACTTCGATTTGGTCTATATTGACAAACTCATTTGCCGCCTTGTCGAAAATGCCGTTATTAGAGTCGATCGCGTTGTAGTTGTAGGCTTTAATTAAATTGCCGTCGCCGCCTTGCACCGCGGTTTTACCCGTCGTTTCGCCTCTGAGCGACAAGTTGGCTTTGTGGTCATCCGTCTTGCCCTCGGAATACTCGATATACATATCGAAAGTCATCGCCATATATCTTTTCTCGGGGATCGCCATTTGCAGTCTGCCGTTCCAGCCGGACGCGCCCGACGATTTTTTCCAAAGCATAGCGGAATCGACGCCGTAAACGCTTTCGTCGAGTTCTACCTCTTCGAACGTCGAGCTTTCGCCCGCTTGGATTACCGGATCGCCTAACGCCGCGACACTGAACTCGTAATCGTATTTACTCGTTTTGTTCCCGTCCGCGCTTGTAGCCGTTACCGACAGCGTATAGCCGTCGCCTGCGGCAAGGTCGTCGCCCGAAGCGCGAATGAGCAATAAGCCGTCGTCGTTCTCCTCGACGTAGCAGAGCTTATCTCCTCTCGTCAGCGAATACGTATAGGTGTAAGCTTCGTGTGCGTCCCAAACCTTTACGGGCTTTTCGACCAACACCGTACCCTCGTCAACGACTTCTGCGAAATTTCTGATTTCGAACAGCGGTTTGCCGTTGTCCTCGACGGTTACGACGAACTCCTTGTAGCCCTCTGCGGTTTTAAGCACGAAATCGGTTTTCGTTTCGCCGAAAGCGAGAATATAGCTTAAGTCAAGCCGCAAAGCCTGTGGAGTAAACTCGTACGCGGCGGGGTTGACAAGCTCGTCGCCGCAGTATAATCTGCCGCGGGTTTCGCCCTTGAGGTCGAGCGGCACGTCGCAGTATCTCATACCGATTTCGTAAGTGAAATCCTCTATTGCCGGCATTTTATCGCCCGACACGTTGTAGGTTACGGTTTTTTCCAAACGGTTGCCTACGCTGTCCTCCGTCAGATAAGTAACTCTGTAAGCGCCCGCCGTTTTGTTGAATTTATCGCTGTTCTCGGCTTTGACGACCTCGAGCGACTCGCCGAACGAGTCGACCGCCGTCACTCCCCTCGAAAAATCGTAAGACTCGTTGGCCGACGAGTACGAACAATCAACCGTATCGCCCATTGTCTTACCGTTGCGCATAAGCTCGGGCATGCCGTAAATGTACAGTACGGTTTTCGCTTCATGCTTGCCGTAAACGTAGCTTATGTTATACGAGCCCGCTTTGCCGTAATCGACGCCCTCGGCTTTGAGCGTGGGAACGTCTGTTTTTCCGTTTTCAAGCGTGACCGTTACGCCGTCGAGCAGCTTCTCTGCGTTAGCCTCGCCCGCTTTGAACTTAAGAATTTTTACGCCGTCGAAGGCGACCGTACCGCCGTCATTAGCACATGCGGCTATAGGCAGAACGCAAAGCGCAACCATTATTAAAACAACCCAAAAGCGTTTAAATACTTTCATTGTTTCCTCCCTCTAATTCAATCAATACACACTCGCCCGCTCCCAACGTCTTTACGAACGTCGCGCTTTCGGACACCAAAGTTCCGCACTTGTCGATAGCCGTAAAATCGTAAGTCTTATCGAACTTAACAGTCAATAAGGATTTTGCCGTAGCCGAGTTGTTAAGACACAACAGCATAGGATTGCCGTTGAGCTTCATGCAGCTTATAAGGCACTGCGACGACGCCGAAATTTCCTTGATCCCTTCGAACTCATTGATCTCGTTGTTGCCGCACTCGGGCAGTTCGCCCTTGAAAATGCACTCGCTCCAAAGAATTTTGTCGAGCTCGGCTTTTGTCGGAAGCCCGTTTTCGTAGCGACCGACTTTGATTATTCCCTTGTACTCGGCGTTCAGCAATCTATCCGACATTGCACGGACGTGCGCGAAAATGTCTTTATACCAATAAAATCGTTCGGTTTTTTTGCCGTGCTTATTTACCAATCCGCAGTCGACGGTTTCGTCGGTTATCCAATCGTTGGGGTGCATATAGGGAAATACCTGCAAACCCTTCGCGCCGTACAGCAGCGGAACGTAAACGTCGAGACGCGTTTCGGCACGCGTGGGTATACGCACGTCGCTTTTGCCTTCCCACAGCCCGCCCGCCTGCAAGTATACCCAGTACGGCGTTCCGTTCTTTTTCTCCATTTCGTGAAGGTATTGAGGCAGTTCGTACAACACCTCGTGTATTCCCGTTTTGCACGAGCCCAGCGTAAGAAAAGGATAGGCGTCGTAAGAAAACATTTCGGGCTTGACCTTTTCGATAAAGCTCTCGTATAAGAACTTGTACCTGTCTATGTTGCGTCCGCCCTCCGTTACTTTAAACTCGGGCACGGTCGCCTTTACCTTGTCGCGGTTGCACCAAAAGCCGAATTGATACTGCTCGGGCGTTATGTAATAAGGAAAGTGGTTTACGTAAAAAACCTTGTCGGGACAAACGCGCTCGAAAACCGCTTTCGCCGCCGCAATGCCGTCGAACGAATCGTAACCGGGTTCGTCCCAGAACGTTATACCGCCGAACGCAGGGTGATTGCAGTACCTGTTCAGCGAACGGACGAACCTTTCGTCAAGGTCGTCGCGCTCTTGCCTTGTAAGCGTCCTGAAATCCTTTGAGCCTTTGCCGTCTTCGCCGAGAGTCATATACTCTCTTGCGATTGCGTCGCGCACGAAATACCTTAAGCCTGTTTTCTCGGCTAAGTCCAACGCCTTAAAAACGTATTCTTCGGTATCGGTGCCCACGACCTCGCTGTGCCCGTAAACGGTGTTGATTCCGCACTCCGCCATATACTCGTATTGGGTGAGCGTTATACGGTTTTCGAAACCGCCGCCGCGCGTCGTGGGAGTTTGCGGCGGACAAAACGCCGCTATTGTCATAACATTCTTATCTCTCATTTTACTACTACAAGCGCCCCCTCGCCCGCTTCGAGCGTAAGCGTAAAGCTTTTCGCCACAAGCGAATTTTTTACGCCGCGTTGAATAACGTCGTACTCGTAATTATTGTCGAAATTGAGTATCACTTCGCCCCTGTGCTCGGTAGTCGAATCGTTCATAACGTACAGCGCAATGCCGCCCTTGTAATCGAAGCAACCGACAATCGACGGATCGCCGCCCACGCTTTTGAGATGACGGAATTCGGTGAGCTTATCGTTATAAGCGTTAGAGGTATACAGGCACACGTCGGACTTACCCGTAATAATAACGCCCATGTGCGCGCTGTTCATAAGCACTTCGTCGGCTGCGGCTATCTGCTTGTTTATCTTCTGCGCGTAATACCAATAAGGCGTTTTACTGCCGTACTTGTTGATAAGCGAATTGTCGTTGGTATTCTCCTCGGGAGTAACGCTCTGCCACTCGGGCGGGAAGCACATCGGGAAATACGCAATACCCTTCGCGCCGAACGCAAGCATCGTGTTGACGTTGTAGTTCATCTCGTATTCGTTGACCAGCTTATGTCCGCCTATTGAGTCGCCGTAGTTTCCGCCGCCCTGAACGAATCCCCACCAAGCGACTTTGTTCTTTTTTGCGGCATTGTTGATCTGTCCCAAAAGATTGAGCCAACCGCCCGACGCTTTATCCGAGCCTTGCATAAACGGATAGCTGTCGAACATCATGTAGTCGGGATCGGTGTCCAAAAAGCCCTGAAGATACTCGGCGTAGGTAAGTCCCGAATCGGTGTCGTAAGAAAGCTGATTGCCGCCGACGGGCGGGAACAGGTTGTAGTACAGCGAAAGCTCGTTTTGGTTGATCTGCGCCTTTGCCGCGTTAAAATTCTCCCAAGACGTCTTGATTGCGGGATACAGCGTGGAATTGGGTTCGTCGCGAGCATACAGTCCTGCGAAATAATCGTACTTGTCGGTTAGCGGTTTAAGCGCCGCCGCAATGCTTTCGGAATCGGCAACGAGCGTATTGCCCGCCGTGCCGTGCATGTTAATTACGTTACTGTCACCCATAAAGTAAGAAATCTTGTACTTTTCGGCAAGGTCCAGAATTTCCTGACCCGCTGCCGTAGACGCATTGTATTTGGTGTCTACGATATAATTGACGCCGCAGTCGGCAATTTTTTGAAACGTTTCGTCCTTTATCTGCGAGTCCAGCATATAGCCGTTGCCTTTATAAATATCACTCGGTCCCATATACCCGCCTATGGGCATAACGTCTGCGCCCTGACCGCGGAGAGGCATGGAATAAACCTCGGCGGGCGTTAGACGGTCGTAGCTCGCACCCGTTTGTCCGCCCGTCTGTCCGTCCGTTTGTCCGCCGCAAGCGACCGAAAACAAGCATACGACCGCACTCAGTATAATAACAGCTGTTCTTTTTAATTTAATCATATTCCCTCCGTCAGTCGAACTTCTTCGTACCCTTACCGCCCGTAAAGCTGATAAGATAGTCGTCCGTCCATGTGTCCACGTATTGATAATCGCCGATCTTCGGCAGAATATTGCTCTTAAAGCCTACCTCGACGATATTGGGCTTTTTGTCGTAGTTGACAACCGAAATGTTCCCCAGGCTGTAAGTCGAGCCCGATATAATCTTTCTGGTGGTGACGAACTGGTTGCCTTCGCCGCGCACTCCCACAAAGCCTACGGGCGTGTAGGAATTTTCGAATTCGTATTCGTAAACGGTTTCGTATTTAAATTCGTCCTTTAATTTAAGTCCGACGCTCAGCTTGCCGTTTATCACGCCGATCCTAACGCCTACCGTGCCTTCGAAGCCTTCGTCGAAGAACGCGTATTTTTTGGGTAACTGCGTAAACTTTACGTATTTGCCGCGGTGTACGAACACGACCTGCGTTCCGCCCGTGCGCTTGCCCGTATCGGTGTTTATGGGTGCGTCGAAATAGAGGAATTCGGAGTTCTCTAAATCGAAAGTATAGCACGCGCCGACGTCGTCTGCGTCGCGTCCGAACTCGAAGCCTTGCCACAGAGACGCGGAAACGATCTGCCCGCTTTCGGTCGCAGACGGAGTGTTCTTCGCACCCGAGATTTCGTACTCGAACACAAACTCGGAGTACTTATGACGCGTCAAAAAGCAAGTGTTCTGACCGGCGTTCTCGAAGCTCAGCAGTCCGTCGCGCGCAAACAGTCCGCCGCCGCTCAAAACCGACGTACTGTTTAAGAACCACTCCTTGGTGTTGAATTCGCCGTTTTCGAACGACGCAGTCGTAACCTCGGGAGTTTGGGGACGCGAGTAATATTCGTTTAATATCTTCAGTCCCGTGATGTCGGCGTCTATATAATTGTTTGCGTCGGTAAAGTTGCCGCTCTGCATAAATCCCATATAGCCGTTTCCGTTTACCTCGTTTTTCTCGGCGCTCTCGTAAACGGGGACGCCGTCGAAGCTGAGCTTAAGCTTGCCCGAAGCCGTGACGACAAGCTTCGTCTCAATCGCCTTTACGTCGAAACCCGCCGGAACCGTGCCGCCTGTGAGCTGTTTTTCGCTGTCGCCGTAGAAGGTAACGCCGTAAACGTAATTCCCGTCCTCTTTGCTTATCCAGATATAGGTCGAGCCTTTCGCGCCCGCGTCGCCGTCGAGACGGGAAATACCGAAGGAAAAACCGAACTTTTTATTACCCGCAATGTCGTTCAAGCCGAAAGTAAACTCGGCTTTTAAGCCCTCTTCTACGTCCTCGCTTAAAACGGCGGGGGTACGCGAAACGAGCGGCGCGCCCACGTCCGACTTTTTGGAAAAGTTAATCGCCTTTTTACTGCCGCGCGAAACGAGCTCGACGCCCGAATTACGCGTAAACTTCCAGTCGGCTATCGACAGCTCGTTACCTTCGTAAACCGAGCCGTCCTCGATCTCGGTGCCCGTAATACCTGCGTACGCGGTTTTGGGAGCCGCCGAGAAAGGCACGACCATGCACGCCGCAAGCGCGGTACACAAAAGAATCTTTTTCTTTTTCATGTTTCCTCCTTACGCTAAATCCGCGTTAATCAGAATCTGATTCCAGTTGTTGTCCCAATATTCGTTTTCTTTGGTAAAGTACGCGTCAAGACCGATGTAGTTGCCGCCGTACATGAGATACTCGGTGGGCGCGAAATGGTACAGTTTTTTCAGTCCGCCGTCGTAAAGCAGCTTACCGTTTATTGCCATATAGATTTGATCGCCCTTAGCATACTCGACGCACGACTTGATAAAAGTGCTCTCGATTTGAGCCTTGCCCGTGCTTCCGTCGCTATACGTGCAGGGCAACAGGTTAAGACCGTACTCTTCCATTATACCAAGCGCCTCATCGCTGTAATAGAACGCCATAAACTTTTTAGCGGCCTCTTTTGCGGTTGCATACTCGGGAATAAACACATGGAACTGCGTCTTTTGCGAATAAGACATATTTCTCGCGACGCGTACCTTTTCGATTACGTCTGCGCTCAAAGAATCTACTACGCTCTGCTGCGCCCCAGTCAGTTCGTCGCCGTCGACATAAGAAACTACCGCAACAAGCTGATTTTCGGTTAAGTTAAGCTGAGGGCCGAGCGCGCTTATAACGGGCGTCTTCATCATTTTACACTCAATACTGCTTTTGCTGTTTCGCATCTCCGATTCCATCCATGAGCCGTTGGGCATAATGAGCCCTCTGCCGTTGAGGAAATACGTCTGAACGGTTGTATGCGTGAGCGTGTTCATTCCCGTGTAAGCGTAATTCTTGGGCGCCAGCAGCTGATCGATTACAGCCAATGCCTCGCGCTTAGCCGGATTTTCGGCAAAAACCTCCTTCGCGTTTTGGACCTTAGTGCCGTCGGAGTCGGTATACGTACCGTTCCAATAATCGATAAACGCACACGCCCGACAAGCTGAGCCTGCCATATGGAAATGACGTAATCCCAATATTCCTTATAACCGATAAACGGGGTGTATTTTTCGGTCGAGTTTTCGTTGTCGGCAACTATTCTGAGCGCAAGATCAATCAACTGGTTGGTGGTCTTGGGTTCGGAGTATCCGCGCGCTTCGAAAGCCGTAGAGTTATACACGAAACCGCAAACGCTTTCGGCAAACGTCAAAGCATAAACATGCCCGTCGTCGGCACGCATAGTCGACAGATACGACTCACCCAGTTTTTGTGAAACTTTCACGCCGTCCGCTTCCATATTCAAAATGTCGTCAAGCGGCTCTAGATAGTCGGTGTATGCCATATACAGTTCGTGAGGTCCTAAAAACAAATCTACGGTATTGCTGTCGCGGTCGGTAATACTGCTTGTAGTCAAAGCAGTGGACGGCTTGAACTCGACGTTGATGTCGGGGTTTGCCGTCGTGAACTTATCGATAATCTTAGTCAGGTACTCGGTGCCGAAGCCCGTCGCCCAATAGGAAATCTCAAGGTCGGACGGGTCGTTTGCGACGGGATCGCCCCCGCAACCG
>CAZBTB010000015.1:0-12263 GCA_964494605.1 uncultured Lachnospiraceae bacterium | reverse complement strand
CTCAATAATCTCCCTATATCCTTCCAGATATTCCAAGGCCTTAGGAAAGTCATTGCCATACCCAGAAACACCGCTTTGTTGGCGGACTTTTTGCCTTCGCACTCGGACAGAATGTCGGTTATAAGAAAGGTCGCGGCAAACAGAACGTTACCGAGCGTCTGTTCCATTCCGAACGCATTGACAAGGACTATAACCTCTACGTTGGCGAAAACCGTGGCAAGCACGGACATGCAGTAAAGCCCCGCGCGCCCGAAAAACTCGTAGGCGATAAGCACCGTTCCGAATATGAATATCAGCGAAAATATGAGTAAAAGCTCGTTTGTCATGTCAGTCTCCCACACCGAAATCGGTGTTGTTTATCAGTATGTCCACCCGTTCGTCGTCCTTGTATTTCGGGTATAGCTTTTCCGTAAACTCGTTTATTACTGCGCGGTCGGGCTTGACGGCAGCGGAGTTGTCGCACATGACGTTGACACAAATCCGCTCGAACAGCTCCAAACCGCGCTTGATATCGTAAGCCATGCTTTTAGCCGATTGCCCCGTTATCCCGAACAGAAAATTCGCCTCGTCGAACCCTTCGGCTATCTCGCTTTCATCGCGCGTGGGAATTCCTTTATTAAGAACTTTTTCGCGAAAGTCGAAGTCGAAGGTCTCGAGTCCCAGCTTCATTTTAAGCGTAAAACCGTCAAACCCGCGGCGTAGCATTTCTATTCTGTCGCGGTACAGGTAATGCGATTCGAAATGTATTACGCTTATGTTTCTATCGCGGCAAATGCTTTTAATGAGCTCGAGCGTATTGCCGTCCAGCTCGAAAACCGAACCGCTGTTTATCATTTCGAGCTCGCCGTAAACGCCCGTAACACGTGACAGAACCTCGCTGTTAAGACGGAAGTTTTCACGTTCGTCACGGCATTTATCGAGGTGATAGTCGCAAAACGTGCATTTTTTGTATGCACAGCCGCTGCCCCTCAGGAGCACGATTTCGCGCTTGCGCTTTGTATTTATTACTGAGTATCTTTCCATAAAAAACCTCGAAAAAAGCGTCCCTTTCAAAACTAAAAGGACGCCGCAATTTATAGCCTAGGCGAGTTCGTAGGTGAAATTATCTGCTTTTGTTGTCCCTTAGTTTTGTTTCGGCATTACGCCCGGCAGGATGGTTACGAACTGCCGACTTTATTGTAGCACTTTTATTTTGCCGCTGTCAAACGTTATTTGGATATAAGTAAGCAAAAACCGCCAAACTATTATAAATGAAAAAGTCAAAGGTCAAAAATCCGCACATTTTTGCGGCTAAAGTCGGTTCGTTTCTCGCTGCGCTCGTTTGCTTGATTTTAATCGGCGGACAGTTTGCGCTGTTCGGTTTTATGATTGCCGGGTATAATCTGTGGTACGTTCTGCTCCCGTCGGGCACGGTTGCGGTTTTAATCGCATTGCATCTATACCGCAAAAACGTCAACTCGGCGTATAAGCTCAGTTGGACGATTCTTATTCTCGCTATGCCGCCCGCAGGCGTAATTCTTTACTTTATTTTCGGATTGCAAAAGAGTAAAGCAAAGCTGAAGGCGCGAAACGCCTGCGATTTGGATGTGACGCGCACGGAAAGCGAACGAGTAAAAGAGTTTATTTATTCGGACAAACGCGTTAACAGACTTGTTGCGAGTATTAAAAACGGAACGCCTGCCATTGCTTACGACAATACAAAAACCGAGTTTTTTCCTTCGGTTGCGCTTAAGCATAAACGGCTTTTGACCGATATAGAAAACGCAAAAAGCTATATCTATATCGAATACTTTTTTATTTCCGACGGATTGGTGCTCGACGAGATTATTGCCGCACTCGAAAAAAAGTGCGCCGAGGGCGTTATTGTAAAGATTCTCTATGATTCGGTGGGAGCAATGGGGCGGATAAAGAAAAAAACTCTCAAGCGGATCACTTCAATCGACGGCGTATATTTGAGCGTGTTCGAACCGATGGGAGTTTTCCCCACAACAAGGCTTAACTACCGCGATCACCGCAAGATTGTGGTTATCGACGGCAAAGTAGGGTACTTGGGCGGAGACAATCTCTCCGACGAGTACACGGGCAGGCTTGTAAAGTTCGGAGAGTGGCGCGACTGTGCGGCAAGGCTCGAGGGCGCGGCGGTAAACGCTATGGAAGGTTTGTTCGCTCAAAATTGGTTCATTGCGTCGAAAGAGCGTTTGCATATAGGTCCGGCTCAGCCGACTGAAAACGGCAACGGAATTATCGTTCCTTTCGGTGACAGCGCGGACAGAATGTCAAATCCCACCTACGGGCTTTTTCAAACCATGACCGCCTCCGCTCAAAATTATTTGTATCTGTCTACGCCGTATTTTATAATAGACAACGCGTTTGTGAGTATTCTTCAATCGGCGGCGCGTTCGGGCGTGGACGTACGGGTGCTGTTGCCGCATATCCCCGACAAAAAAACGGTTTTTACCATGACGCGCGGGCATTACGGCGACTTGCTTCGCGCAGGAGTCAAGGTCTATGAATTCACGCCCGGCTTTAACCACGCTAAAACTCTGATTTCCGACGACCGCTTTGCATACTTAGGTTCGGCTAATTGCGACTACCGCAGTATGTTCCTTAACTTCGAGAGCGGCGCGCTTCTTATCGACAGTCCCGAAATAATAAAAATGCGCGACGACTTTCTCGCCGCGCTCGGCCGTTCTCAAGAAATAACCCTTGAACAGTGGAAACACCGTCCGCTGACTCAAAAAATTTCCGAAACCGTTTTAAGTATTTTTGCGCCATTGGTGTAAGTTTTGTTATTAAGATTTTGATATTTTAATTTATAATTTTAATGATTTTATATAATGTTACCAAAAGAGAAGAGAAGGTAGCGTTATGAAAGAAGAATTCGGGAGAAAGATAAGGGGATTAAGACAGGCGAAG
Source organism: uncultured Lachnospiraceae bacterium (assembly GCA_964494605.1). Lineage (GTDB taxonomy): Bacteria > Bacillota > Clostridia > Christensenellales > Pumilibacteraceae > UBA10677. The sequence goes on along the minus strand of CAZBTB010000015.1, from coordinate 9,347 downwards.
GGAATGACGCAAGAAGAGTTATCGGAAATATTAGAAGTGAGTAAAAGCACGGTAAGTCAATGGGAAACGGGAAAGCGTTATCCGAATGCTAATATGCTAGTAAAAATAGTACTGTTTTTTAAAGTAACGTGTAACTATCTATTGGGATTGTAAGAAGAGTAAAAAGGTGGAGATTAAGTCTTTTTAAAAGGTGGAGATTCCTCGTCGGCTTGCGCCTCACTCGGAATGACAGTGGTTGCCTGGGCACTGTAATGTCATTTCGAACGCGTAGCGGAGAAATCTCCACATATTTAAATTAATTAGTTGGCAAGGAAGTGACGAAGGTATACCGAATATTTTTCAATGTATTAAACTTGCGGATTTTTATGAAATAAGTCTTGACGAGCTTGTCGGTCGCGAGTTTGAGTATAAACCGGAGACAAGAAAGAAATAAAACATATTGAAAAAGTCCTCGAAAGGTCGAGGACTTTTATTATAAGGTGGAGATTCCTCGTCACTCCGCTATCGCTCCGTTCGCTCGGAATGACAAAAAAAAATAAACGTCTTGGGTTGATACTAAGCTTAGTATTTGTCCGAGTCGCCTGCCTATTGTGTCATTACAGTGTATAGGCTAGCGTTGTCATTCCGAGTGAGGCGTGAGCCGACGAGGAATCTCAGCCGAATAAAATTCAAAAGGTGGGGATTCCTCGTCACTCCGCTATCGCTCCGTTCGCTCGGAATGACAAAAAAAATAAACGTCTTGGGTTGATACTAAGCTTAGTATTTGTCCGAGTCGCCTGCCTATTGTGTCATTCCAGTGCATGGGCTAGCGTTGTCATTCCGAGCGAGGCGCGAGCCGACGAGGAATCTCAACCGAATAAAATTCAAAAGGTGGGGATTCCTCGTCACTCCGCTATCGCTACGTTAGCTCGGAATGACAAAATAAAAGAAACGTCTCGGGTTGATACTAAGCCTTACTATCAACCCGAGTCGCCCGCCTATTGTGACATTCCAGTGCATGGGCTAGCGTTGTCATTCCAAGCGAGGCATAAGCCGACGAGGAATCTCCACCGATTAAAATAAATAATCTATTCTACCAAACTAGGAAATAAATCTTGCCAAGTCGGATTCATGGCATTTATTAAAGCCACTTTCTTTTCGCGGCGATAGGATTTGATTTGTTTTTCTCTTGCAATAGCCGATTGGACATCGGTTGTATTTTCGTAATATACAAGCTTTTTGACGTTGTACCTAAACGTGAAACCGTCTATGACGTTGTTTTTATGTTCCCACGTACGTCTGACAATATCATTCGATACGCCCGTATAGAGAACGGTGTTATCTTTATTTGTCAAGATATAAACGTAATACATACATGTTACACTTCGTCGAGGGGGTTTCTTTTGTGGGGGCGTTTTTCGCGGAGGAGTTCGACGGTCATGCAGTCGAAGTCGACGTACTCGACAAAGTCGGCGGGTTTAAAGCGCGCGATGTTGAATTTATCCAAATGGGTAGCGTGAGCTGCCAACACATTGGGAGAGGGGACGTCGATGGGTAATAGTGTATCGCGTAGACTAGCCAATAGCGTGTCGGCGGTAAGGTTACCGTTTATTTCGGCGGTGACGGAAATTATCGTTTTGTCGCCGCGGGTTGTGTGAATCCAGATTTTCATGGGAGTATTTTAGCATAAAAGTAATGAATAAGCAATAAAAATCAAAGTAAATATAAAAAAAGACAAATAGGCGCGCTAAGCAGGTTGACATTTTCGGAGAAAATCTATATAATGTATGAAATTACTGTATTTCGCTAAAGTGGAATAAATCGGAGGCAGGCATGAATTTAACACGTAAAATAATAGCGGCGCATTTGGTATCGGGCGAGCCGATAGCGGGGCAGGAAATAGCTATCCGTATCGATCAGACGCTTACGCAGGACTCGACGGGTACGATGGCATACTTACAGTTTGAGTCGTTGGGCGTCGATAAAGTCAAGACGTTCCGTTCGGTGGCGTACATCGATCATAATACCATTCAGTCGGGATTCGAGAATGCGGACGACCATGCGTACATACAGTCGGTGGCGTTAAAGCATGGGATTTACGTTTCTAAGCCGGGCAACGGAATCTGCCATCAGATAAACATCGAGCGGTTCGGGGTTCCCGGGCAGACGCTAATAGGCTCGGACAGTCACACGCCGACTGCGGGCGGAATAGGAATGTTCGCAATCGGTGCGGGCGGATTGGACGTGGCTGTTGCCATGGGAGGCGGCGCGCTGTATTTATCCATGCCCAAGGTTGTGGGAATAGAGCTGAAGGGCAAGCTTAGCCCCAACGTTACGGCAAAAGACGTGATCCTCGAGGTTCTGCGTCGGCTTACCGTAAAGGGTGGCGTCGGCAAAGTTATGGAGTATTACGGCGAGGGAGTGAAAACGCTTACCGTGCCCGAGCGTGCGACGATAACTAACATGGGCGCGGAATTAGGCGCGACTACGTCGATATTCCCGTCGGACGAGCAGACGGAGAAATTCCTTAAAGCGGAAGGACGGCTTGGTGATTTTACGCCGCTTTCGGCGGACGAAAACGCGGAGTACGACGAAACGGTTGTTATCGACCTATCCGAGCTTAAACCGCTTGCGGCTTGTCCGCACTCGCCCGACAACGTTAAGGCTGTGTCGGAGCTGAGTAATATTAAGGTCGATCAGGTTTGTATCGGCAGCTGCACCAACTCGTCTTATAGGGACTTAATGAAGGTTGCGGCGATATTAAAGGGCAAGCGCGTCAATCCCAATGTTAGCCTTACGGTCAGCCCCGGGTCGCGTCAGGTTTTTGCGGCTTTGGCGGCGAACGGAGCATTGGCGGACATGATCAACGCAGGCGCGAGGGTGCTCGAGTGTGCGTGCGGTCCGTGCATAGGCATGGGGCAGTCGCCAAAGAGCAATGCGGTTTCGGTGCGCACGTTCAACCGTAACTTCTACGCGCGCAGCGGAACAAAGTCGGCTAGCGTATATCTTGTCAGTCCCGAGACGGCGGCTTATACCGCGCTTAAAGGTTATTTTGTAGACCCGTCGAAAGAGCAGTGTTTCGACATAGATATGCCCGAGTATTTCGAGCTTAACGACAATCTTATTTTAGATCCCAAGGATTTCAAGGACGTGACGGTGGAGCGCGGCGAGAATATCAAGCCTTTCCCGCTTAACGTCAAGCTTCCCGAAAAGGTGAGCGGCAAGGTTTTACTCGTTGCCGAGGACAACATTACCACCGACCACATTATGCCCAGCAACGCAAAGCTGTTGCCGTACCGCTCGAATATTCCGTATTTGTCCGAGCACTGTTTCGAGCCCGTAGACCCTGAGTTTCCCTCGCGTGCAAAACAAAACGGCGGCGGATTTATCGTGGCGGGTTCTAACTACGGTCAGGGTTCGAGTCGCGAGCATGCCGCGCTTGTGCCGTTATATTTAGGCGTAAAGGGCGTAATTGCCAAGTCGTTTGCGCGTATTCACCGCGACAATCTTATCAATAGCGGAATTTTGCCGTTGACATTTAAGACCGAAGCCGATTACGACGGGATTGCCGAGGGCGACGAGCTTGTGATTGAAAACGCAGTCGCACAGGTAAATGCGGGCGGTGAATTGGTCGTTAAAAACGTCACGAAGAACAGTGAAATCGTTTGCCTTCTTCCGCTTACCGACCGTCAACGCAAGTTTATTCTTGCGGGCGGCGTGCTTAACAGCTTAAAGAAATAATGTGGAGATTTCTTAAAGAAATAATGTGGAGATTCCTCGTCGAGTCTCGTTTTACTCGACTCTCGCTCGGAATGACAACTGTAGCCCATACACTGTAATGTCATTTCGAACGCGTAGCGGAGAAATCTCCACCGATTAAAACAATAGGAGCTTATCATGGGTAAAAAGAATCAAATTTTAAGTATATTAAGAGACGACGCGAGAACGCCTGCGGGCGAGATTGCAGAAATGCTCGGATTGAGCGAGGACGAGGTTAAATCGAGCATTGCCGAAATGGAAAAGTCGGGCGTAATCGTAAAATACGCGGCCGTTATCAACGATGAAAAGACCGACAAGGATTTTGTGGAGGCGTTGATCGAGGTCAAGGTTGCACCCGTTCGCGAAAAGGGCTTTGACGAAATCGCGCAGTATATTTATCAGTTCGACGAGGTAAAAAGCGTGTATCTTATGAGCGGCGCTTACGACCTTGCCGTTTTCGTCGAGGGCAGAAATCTTCGCGACGCGGCGCGGTTCGTGTCCGAAAAGCTGTCGGTTATCGACAAGGTTCTGTCGACGGCTACGCATTTTATTCTTAAAAAATACAAGGTTGACGGCGTGATTATCGATAAGCCCGAACGCAAAAGGCTGGTAGTGCAGGCATGAACTACGACGGCAAAATAAACGAAACCGTTCGCGTAATGCCCAAAAGCGGTATACGGAAGTTTTTCGATATAGCCGCAGAGCTTGACGACTGCATTTCGCTGGGCGTGGGCGAGCCCGATTTTGTAACGCCCTGGGCGATACGCGACGCGGCAATCAAAGCCATTCAGTCGGGGCGGACGCAGTACACGTCCAACGCGGGACTACTTAGTCTGCGCTGCGAAATATCGTTGTACTTAAGCGAAAGGTTCGATATAAGCTATGACCCGAGCGACGAAATAATCGTGACGGTAGGGGCGAGCGAGGCAATCGACCTGTCTTTAAGGACGCTGGTAAGCCCGGGTGACGAGGTGCTTGTGCCTTCGCCCTCATACGTCAGCTATGCGCCCAACGTCTCGCTTGTCGGCGGAGTTCCCGTGCCGCTTAATACTTGCGCCGAGGATTCTTTTAAGCTTACGCCCGAGGTTATCGAAAAGGCGGTTACGTCTAAGACTAAGGTAATAATTCTGCCTTATCCGAACAATCCGACGGGCGCGATCATGACCAAGTCCGAGCTCGAGCGCATTATTCCCGTCATCAGAAAACACGACCTTACCGTTGTGTCCGACGAGATTTACGCCGAGCTAACGTACGGCAACGAACGGCACGTTTCGGTTGCAAGCCTTAACGGTATGCGCGAGCGGACCGTTGTTATCAACGGCTTTTCCAAGGCGTATGCCATGACGGGTTGGCGCTTGGGATACCTTGCAGCTCCTAAGGAAATAACCAAGCAGATTTATAAGATACACCAATACACGATTATGTGCGCCGCTACCTTTTCGCAGGTTGCGGGCGAGACTGCGCTTAAGCTCAGCCGCGAGGACGGGTTTGAAATGGTGAACACCATGAAGAGCAGCTACGACATGCGTCGGCGGTACTTATTCGGCGAGCTGAACAAGATGGGACTTAGCTGTTTCGAGCCTAAGGGCGCGTTTTACGTTTTCCCGTCGGTGGAAAAAACGGGGCTTACGGGCGAGGAGTTTGCCGAGCGCTTATTGTACGCCAAGCGCGTTGCGGCGGTGCCGGGGTCGGCGTTCGGCGACAGCGGCAAGAACTTTATCAGGTGCAGTTACGCGACCAGTCTTGCAGAGCTAAAAGAGGCTGTAAAGAGAATAAAGGAGTTTTTAAGTTGTATTTAGTAAATACAAAGAAACATTTGTTACTTTTGCACGCGCGGCAAAAGTAACACAAAAACGCGTCGGGGGACACTTGCGACTGTGTCCCCGAACCCCCGCAACGCTTTAAAGAGGTCATTCCGAGCGAACGGAGCGACAGCGTAGTGACGAGCACGACGCGGCGGCACGACAGTGCCGTAAAAACAATCCTGCGAATTGTTTTTAGCCAAAGCGGGGTACGCGGGTGCAATCTATGATTGCGACCAGAGCAATATCTCCACCGATTTAAAAAGGTTGACAAACGGCAAAAAAAAGTATATAATATCGTTGTCTTGAATAAAATATACCACGCCGTCCGCGTAATTTACGGGCGGTGAAAAATTATCTTTCCCCATTAAAACAGGGGGAAACCATGAAATCGGCCGCTTTAGGCGGTTAATAAAACAAGGCAAGGGGACAGACAATGGCAGTAAAAATTACGGCTGAAAAGAAGCTCGAGTTTGAAAACGAGTTGAAGTTTTTAAAGAACGAGGGCAGACAGAACGCAGTCAAGAAGATACAGGAAGCGCGTGCGTTCGGAGACCTTTCGGAGAACGCCGAGTACGACATCGCAAAAGCCGAACAGGGCAAGCTCGAGGCGAGGATAGTCGAACTCGACGCCGTGTTATCCGAGTGTGAGGTTTACGAAATAAAGAGCTCGTATGACCGTGTTGAGCTGGGCGCAACGGTTACGGTCGAGGACGTGGACGCCGACGACGATTCGGCTAACAAAGTGCGCACCTATCAGATTGTGGGCATTTACGAGTCCGACCCTAATTCCGTTCCTAAGAGAATCAGCAACGAGTCGCCGCTCGGTCGTGCGCTCATTGGCGCAAAGCTCGACGAGTACGTCGACTTCGAACACAAGGGCAATACCGTAACATACTTAATAAAAGAAATAAAATAACATTGGGAAGAGACCGAGCGGGGCGCAGCGAGCGTTTCGTTCGGTTTTACGTGAAGGAATACTTTTATGAACGACAACAATCAGAACACAAACGAAACCGTACTCACCGAAGAGGAGCTCGGGGAACAGGTAAGGGTAAGACGCGAAAAGCTCAAGACTCTCTCCGACGCGGGACAGAATCCCTACGAGCAGACTAAATTCGTGCGCACGGCAACGGCGGACGGAATTTTGAAGAACACGGACGCGTTTTTAGATAAGCGCGTATCCGTTGCGGGCAGAGTGCTTTCCCGTCGTATCATGGGCAAGGCAAGCTTTGCGCATATTCTGGACAGCGACGGACAGATTCAGATATACGTCAAAATCGACAACGTTGGCGCGGAAGCTTACGACGCTTGGAAAAAGTCGGATATCGGAGACGTGTTCGGCGTAGAAGGAACGGTTTTCGTGACTCACAAGGGCGAAGTTTCGGTTTCGGCGGACAAGCTCGTTATGCTCAGTAAGTCGCTCTTGCCGTTGCCCGAGAAATGGCACGGCTTAAAGGATAACGATTTACGCTACCGTCAGCGCTACGTAGATCTTATCGCCAACCCCGAGGTCAAGGAAAACTTCGTAATGCGTTCTAAGATCATTCGCGCAATCCGCGACTTACTCGACTCGAAAGGATTCGTCGAGGTGGAAACGCCCGTTCTCAATACCATTGCGGGCGGAGCGAGTGCGCGTCCGTTTATCACGCACCATAACACGCTCGACCTTAATATGTACATGCGTATCGCGCCCGAGCTTTACTTAAAGCGTCTTATCGTGGGCGGCTTCGATAAGGTTTACGAAATCGGCAAAATGTTCAGAAACGAGGGCATGGACGTAAAGCACAACCCCGAGTTTACCATGATGGAGCTGTACGAAGCTTACGCCGATTACAACGACATGATGAACATTACCGAGGAGATTTACGCCGCCGCGCTCAAAGCAGTGGGCAAGGACTGCAAAATCACCTACGAGGGACAGGAGATCGATCTTACTTCGCCGTGGGAGCGTCTTACCATGCTTGACGCTATCAAGAAGTACGTGGGCATCGATTTCGACAAGATGACTGCCGAAGAGGCGATCAAGGCGGCAAAGGCGGCGGGCGTCGAGCTTGACGACAAAAAGCTCGCCTGGGGCAACGTCGTATATGCGACGTTCGACCAGAAGGTAGAGGAAAAGCTCATTCAGCCCGTATTTATCACAGACTACCCCATTGAGGAAAGTCCGTTGACGAAGCGCAAAAAGGAAGACCCGAGATTGACTTACCGTTTCGAGTTCTTTATCTTCGCGCGCGAAATGGGCAACGCTTACAGCGAGCTTAACGACCCCATCGATCAGCGCGAGCGGTTTGAAAAACAAATGGCGTTACGCGAGAAGGGCGACGACGAGGCGCAGATGCTTGACGACGATTTCGTAACTGCGCTCGAGTACGGCATGCCTCCGACGGGCGGTCTCGGGATAGGTATCGACAGACTTATCATGTTGTTGACCGACAGCTCGTCCATCCGCGACGTAATGCTGTTCCCCACCATGAAACCCAAGAAGTAAAAAGGACAAGCAGACTGCATGGATAACAGAGTTACAAAAAAACGCGTGGCATTGCATTTCGAGTACGACTGGTTGAAGTACTTGCTTGTTTTTGCGCTGTCTGCGTTTGTGTTCTATATGGTTTTCATGCAGATAAACGTCACCCGAGAGTTCGAAAAGGTTGAAGTGTTCTTTTCTCAGTATTCGCACGGCGCGAGCACTTTGGGACAGGATTATCTTAGCAAGATCCGAGAGGAGGGCGATGACTATATCCGCGAAGTCAATCTCAATTTTCAATCGCCAAACAACACCGAAGTGTACGGTCAGCTGTTTTTGGCGGCGGGCATGACCTCGGACGTTTTGATTATTCCGAAGAGCTTAATGGACAGATACACTACGAGCTTTGTTCAGCTAACCGACGAGGTGATGGAGCAGTGCGTTCCCGAAGAACTCCGTGACAGCCTTGACTATTATATTTACAGCCGCGAGGGCCGCGACCCAGAGTATGTTTACGAGGACGGCGTGGGCATGCCATACGGTATCCGCATAGATAACCTTAAGAAGCTTGCCGTCGAAAGTCCGGAGTTCGTGTTTAACATGAAGATAATTAACCCCGAAATCAGCGACGAGGATTTAAGTAAATACGACAGCGAGTTTTATATCGTTGTCAACCGCGCGAGTATCAAGATAGGCAAGCAGGGCAAAAAGGAAGAGTATCACGACTTTACGCAGTCGTATAGGTTCGTCAAATTCTTCCTCGAGACGTACGCATTATGAACGACGTAAAAAACTGTTTCGGCTTAATGGGGTACGAAACGCCCGATACCGACGAGGAAACCGAAAAGCTAATCGCAAAGGTTTGTCCCAAGGACGGACTGAGTATAGCAGAAAGGGCTAAGGCTTTTAATAAATTCAATAGTTACGCTACCCCGGGACATAAGGGCGCGCTTATAAAAGGCGACGTAACCGAGTACGACGAAAATATCCTGTTTCCCGGCGACGCTATAGAGCAAGCCGAAAAAAAAGCCGCCGAGCATTACGGCACGGAGTTCGCTTCGTTTCTGACGGGTGGGTCGAGCATGGGCATAAAAGCCGCAATACTTTCCGCCGATTGTTCGGTATTGACGCACGAGTTTTCGCACCGCTCGGTGTTTGAGGGCGCAAAGCTTGCCAAGCACTCTATAGAGACGTTTTCGACGGGTGAACGCGACGGACTGCCCGTTGTCCCTACCGCCGAAGATTACATACTGGCGTGGAAGCACGCGCGAACGGGCGCAATCGTCGTTACGAGTCCCGACTACTTCGGGCGGACGGTCAAGGGCATGGAAGAGCTACGT
>CAZBTB010000014.1:0-12453 GCA_964494605.1 uncultured Lachnospiraceae bacterium | reverse complement strand
ATCATGTTTAAGATAATGCTGCCGTTGGTTATGAATATGTTCTTTATATTCTACCTCATGGGCTTTATCGGAGCATGGAACGACTATTCGCTCAGCCTTATCTATTTACCCAGCTATCCCATGGCGGCTTACGGATTGTATCTGTTCTCGCAGTCGACCGAAAACGCGACCGCGTCCGTGCCCATGCGTATGGCAGGCAGCTTTTTGCTGTGTCTGCCCATTGCCGTGCTGTTCTTCTGTTTCAGAGATAAGCTCATAGGCAACATTGCCGTAGGAGGACTTAAAGGATGACAAAAACCAAAAATTACATAGCGGTCGCCTTATTTACCGTATTAGCCGCGCTTATCCTCGCAATGGGACTTTCTCATTCCGCAGGAGCGAATGCCGGGCTTGTCGGCGACCTGTTCTATACCGAAGATTTCGTTATCGCGTACGAGGCTGCGCCCGCGGAGGGCGGCGTGCGCGGCGTTGAGTTTAAGGGCGACGCACCCGCTTGTCTGAAGATGCGCGAAAAGGCGGGCGGAAGCTTTGCCGTGGATTTCTCGGCTCTTGCCGCAAAGTTCGAAATGAGTTTTTTAAGCGGCGTCAACGGATTTACGCTTAACTTTACCCGTAGCGGCGAAAAGCTGACGGCTAGCGCAAACGACCTTAGCTATACCTTTAACTGCACCGCTGCCGCTACCGTTTCGGTGGAGTTTAATGCGGACGAAGGCTGCGCTTACGTAGCCGTCATGCGCGACAAAACTTCGTTTAAGACGGGCGTATTCGATTTCGGCGAGTACGAGGTTGCATTCCGTACGCTCGAGGACTTAAACGGCGATTCGCGGCTGTACGTTTATTCGGTAAACGGCAACGGCTTGAGTACGCCAGTATTCAAAGAAGAGAATATCGGGCTTTATCTGCCCGTGCTTCACGAGGGGCTCAAAAACACGGCGTACGAGCTCGGGCGTCCGTTAGCGTACAGCTTGGATAGCGGCGTTTCGCACAACGTAAACGTAAGCGTAAAAAAAGGCTCCGAGGTAATTGTGCCCGAACAGACCTGGCGCAAGGGCATGAGCTTTAATACCGAAGCGACGGGAATTTACACGGTTGTCTTAAGCAAGAGCGTAAACGGCAAAAAGCTTGAAAAGAGCTATTCGGTAAACGTTACCGATAATGTGGATAAAAGCCGTGTGGAGATATCCGAAGAATTTTTGTTCGCTAAGCTGGGCGTAGGTTCGGCGGTGACGCTGCCTTACGTTACGCTTGTCAATACGTTCTATTACGGCGCGGAACAGCCCACCGAATACACGGTAAGCATCGACGGGGTAAAAGTATCGGAGAAAACGCTTTCCCTGAAAAATAAGAGTTTTACTTTCGACAGGGCGGGCAAGTACCGTTTCGAATATCTGTCGAATGAAGAATACTTAAGCGACAGTTACTTCTTTGAAGTTGAAGCGACGGAAGACATTCCTGCGCTTAAATACGACTATAAACAAGCCGACTACAGGACGGGCGACGCGTTTACAATGCCTAAGGCGCAAATGTCGCTCGGCGGGCGTGCGCTCGATACCGAGACGCTGTTATACTATCCGTCGGGCAAAGCCGTAGCTAACAACGCGACTTTTACCGAGGGCGGCATTTACACGGTTGAGTTCAGAGCCGTGTCGGACGGCAAGGTTTATAGCTATTCCTACCCGCTTACCGTACTGTCCGACCTGCATATAACCGACAACGCCGTAAGCTACGGCGAGTTCAAAGAAAACTATTTCGACAGCGCGACGAACGGACTTTTGGTCGAGCTTACCAACGGCAAGACTTACGAATACGGCAACGTCATCGATTTAAGCGATAACATAGGCTCCGCGACTTCGGTAATGCGGTTCTGCGTCGTGCCGTACACGCGCGGTCAGGCGGACTTTTTGGGACTTGAAATAACGCTCACCGACGCTTACGACGCGAGCAATTACGTTACGCTCGATTTTATTCACGAAACCGCGTCGTACGGACAGTGCTTCGTCCGCGCACGGGCGTCTAACCAAACCGAGCTTGTCGGTTTGGAGTGGTGGAGCGATAGCAACATCAGAGTACACAAAAACGACGCTTACGGTTATAAGGGGCTTGTGTCCTTTACGGGCGATCAGAACGAAAACTATCCCGGCGATTATTCGAAAATGTTTTTCGATCTCGGGTACGACAGCGAAACGCTCACGCTGTTGGGCACGCACGGCTGGCATTCGTCGGGCGCTGTCGGACAGTCGAAGGTGATTACGCGTCTTGCCGATCCCGAGCTGTACAAAGAGGCTTTCGGCGGATTTAAGACGGGCGAGGTTCGCTTGTCGGTAAAAGCGTACAACTTCAATTCGGCGCACGGCAGAATTCTGATAACAGGTCTTGACGGGCAGGACCTAAGCGCAAACACGGTGAGCGATACCGCACCGCCCGTTATCGAAATCGATACGCTGGGCTACAACCGCGACGCTTTGCCTAGCGCCGTGGTGGGTAAAGAGTATCCGTTGTTTACAGGCTCGGCGGCAGACGCAGCGAGCGGCAAGCTTCCTCTCGGCGTTAAAGTAGATTATGTCGCCAACGGCACGCATTACGGCGTGAGCGTCAAAAACGGCGCGTTCGTTCCCTACAAGGCAGGCGCTTACGAAATCGAGTACTACGCAACCGATTTTTACGGCAACACGGCAAGGACCGGGTTTACCGTCGAGGCGGTGGAAAACTATCTGCCCGTTTCGGTATCGTTCGGGAACAAAACCGAAACGGCGTTTACGGGCGAAATCGTGAGGTCGGCGGATACCGTAACGTCGGGCGGTCACGGCTCGGTTAAGCTCGACAGCGTTTCGGTCACCGACGAAACGGGCGCAGGCGTTGACGTATCGGACGGCGCGTTTATGCCCACGCACGAGGGAACCTATACCGTAAGCTACAAGTTCACCGATTACATAGGGCAGGTCGAAACCGCCGGATACACCGTAAGCGTAAAGAATAGTGTAAATCCCGTATTAAACGGCGACGCGGTTCTGCCCATGGCGTTTATAGACGGCGGCGAGTACGTTTTACCCGAGCTTACCGCTTACGACTACTACAGCGGCGAGGCGCGCGCGGTTAAGGCTGAAATCTATATAACCGACGGCGAGGCAAGACGCTTAGCCGAAAACGGCGTTATCACCGCGCACGGCGAAACGGGCACGACCGCTTTAATCAGTTACGTGTTTACGTCGGACAGCGGCGAGCTTATTAAGAACTATTCGGTTCCCGTAAGAAAACCGGACGTTAAGACGGAGAAAGAAACGTTATTCGATCTTTCGGCGCTTATCGTTCCGACCTTAGGCAGCGTGGTGACGTTTGACGGCTCGGATAATTACTATTTATCGGCCCAGAGCGACGAAACGTTCTTCTTTGCGAATCCTTTGCTTGCCGACGTGTTCGGATTTACCTTCAACGTCGGACATAAAGACAAAAACGGAGTGACGGGCTGCGACGTCGAAAAGATAAGGATAAACCTTATCGGCAGCGAAAACCGCAACGAAAGAATCTACGTTGATATAGAACGTAACCCCGACGACGAATATAAGTCGCTGATGAGCGTAAACGGCGGCACGAAATACCCGATTAACGGTTCGTTCTTCGGCAATACCAATTACGCGTTTTCGGTGCAGTACAGCGGCGGTACGCAGTGTATCACCGACGCGGCTACCCTCTATATCGACGTAACGAGCTATGCGGACGGCACGCCGTTTAACGGGTTTACCGGCGGCAAAGCGTACTGCGTAACCGACCTAATCGGAGTGGGCGCGGAGGGCGCTATACTCGAGCTTGTGTCTATTAACGGTCAGGCTTTGCTTGCGGGCAATATCCGCGACAGAATTGCGCCCAGCTTTGCGCTCGACGGCGAAATGAAGGTTTGCTACTCGCTCGGCGATACGGTTACCATCCCCAAAGCTATGGTCAGCGACGTTATCTCGCTCAAGAGCCACGTAAGAATCACGGTAACCGCTCCGTCCGGTCAGCCTGCCGTGTCGCTTGACGGCGTAACGCTCAGCCGTGTCGAGGCAACGGAGCACCGAATCAAGTTGGACAGTATAGGCACGTACCTTATTACGTTTACCGTGTGGGACGAAAACGGAGCTCCCGCAAGCCCCATAAACCGCGCAATAAACGTGCTCGACGCCGAGCCGCCCGTTATAACCGCTAAGGAAACCGAGTTAAAGGCGCAGGCGGGTAAGAGCGTCAAGATAAATATATTCTCCGTTACGGACAACGGAGGAGCGGATAAAACAGAGCTTTATCTGTTTATCGAAAATGCAGACGGCAAGCTTGTTTCGGTCGAAGGCGACTCGTACACGTTCGAAAAGGGCGGCAAGTATAAGCTCGTTGCGGTCGCGTACGACCGCGAGGGCAATATAGCGCGCCTGAGCATTCCCGTTACGGTAGGAGGTGAAAAGTGAAAAAGACGGCATTTATAACCGCATTGATATTGGTCCTGTCGCTGTTTCTTTCGGCTTGCGCAGGCGACGGAAAACAAAACGGAACGAACGAACCCGTTATCGAATACACCGATTACCGTCTTGCCGAAAGCGGAGAAACCGATTACAGAATTCTGGTTAGCCGCAATGCGGGCAACATGACGATGCTGGGTGCGGAAGAGATCGCGTCGTTCTTCAAGCAGGCGACCTACGCGGACATCGAAATCGTTACCGACGAGAAGAGCTTTTCGGAAAACGACAAATTCATCAGCATAGGCGACAACGCTTTCAGCCGCAGTGCGGGACTTAACTTAAGCGAAAGCTTGAACGGCAGCGGCTATCATATCGAAACGCGCGGCAAAAGCCTGTTCGTTTACGGCGGTGGCGACAAGGGCAACCTGTACGGCGCTTACGATTTACTCGAAAAACTGTTCGACCTCGAGTTCTATTCCAACGACGAGACGGCATTCGGCAGAAAATTCACGATAAACGTTCCTAAGCTCAACTATACCGAAAATCCCGACTTCTCGGCGGGCAACGTCATATACACGGGCTCGATGATAAGCGACTTGGGTTTTCAGCAGCGCACGCGCACCGTTTCGTGGGAAAGCGTTTGGACGGGCGTGGGAGGCGCGCACTCGACATATTCACTGTTAAAGGGCATAAATCGCAAGGATTACCCCGATTGGTTTGCCCGTCAGCTTAACGCTTCGGGCGAAGTCGAGAAGGAATACAAACAGCTGTGCTTTACCAATCCCGAGGTTTTAGAGGCGCTCACCGAAGCGGTTATCCGGGAAGTCGACGGGTACGCCGACCGCGAAAACGTCATGGTGGGCATAGAGGACAACCGCGATTACTGCCGCTGTCCCGACTGTCAAGCGCTAATGGACGCTTACGGCGGCGCGGCGTCGGCGTCGGTGATAAAGTGCGTCAACAAGATTGCCGAGGCAGTCGAGAAGCACTTGTCCGAAACGGGGCAGAACCGTAAGGTCAACGTCGTTATGTTCGCTTATTACGGATATCTCGAAGCGCCCGTAAAACAAAACGCGGACGGCTCGTATTCGCCCATAGACGAAAGCGTGAAGATGCGTGACGACACGGCCGTGCTTATCGCGCCCATAGACACCGATTACGGTCACAGCTATTACGATACCGCGTTCAACCGAGCCGAGCGTCAGTCGTTCGAAAAGTGGAGCGTGCTTTGCGATTCGCTGTACTTATGGACGTATACGACCAACTTCTTTTATATGCTGGCGCCCTTCGACGCATTCAATTCCATGCAGGAAAACTTCCGCTTTTGGAAGGAATACAACGTCAAGCACATTTACGCGCAGGGGCAGTACGGCAACAAGAAAGCCACGGGCTTTGTGGATTTGCAAACGTACTTGCAGAGTAAGCTCCTATGGAACGTAGACGAGGATTTAAATAAGCTTATTGACGGCTATTTCGAAAACTACTTCAAAGACGCCGCAAAACCTATGCGCAGTTATTTCGACGAGCTGCGCGCGCACTACGCGAACTTAAGAAGTCGTTCGGGCGTTACGGGCGGAATTTACTTCGATATCGAAAAGAAGGATTATTGGCCGTTTAATATGCTCAACGGTTGGAGCAGGTATATCGATGATGCGTATGCGGCGATCGAGCATTACAAGCAATCGGACCCTGCGTTGTACGAAAAGCTGTACGACAGACTCTGTCTCGAGAGTATTGCCGTAAGACACCTCATTGCGACGTTCTATAAGGGAATGTACAACGAGGCGGATTTCCGTGAATTTACGTTATCACTAAAGGCCGATATGGCGCGCTTGACCGTATCGCATTGCGCCGAAGGCAAGGGTATCGGTGAATTGCCGTACTGAAAAATATGGAGGAGAAAATATGAAAAAGAGAATTTTGACCGTTATACTTTCGCTTTTGTTCGTTGCTTACGCTTTGACGGGCTGTGCGCCCGACAGCGAGCAAGGGGGCGGCGAGGACAAGGACATAAACTTAAACGAAACGACTAAGACGCTGAAGATAAACGAGACTTTCGAGCTTACGGCGGACGTTGAGGGCGTCGTGTGGGTTTCGTCCGATTCGTCGGTCGTCAGCGTCAAAAACGGCTTGGTCACGGGACTAAAAGAGGGTAACGCTACGGTCAGCGCGGTTGTCGGCGATAAGTCGGCGTCCTGCTCGATTACCGTTCGAAATACCTATTATCCCGTGCTTAAGATCGTCAACAAGACGAGCTCGCTGTTTTTAAGCTACGATTACGATTTGTCCGCTACCTTAAAGGTGGGCGACGATACGGTTACCGCTCCGCTTACCTGGAGTTCGTCGAACACCGAGGTTGCTACGGTAGACGCGGAAGGCAAGGTAACAGCCGTAGCCAAGGGCAAAACCGTGCTTAACGTAACTGCGACCTACGAAGGAATACTTCTGTCCGATTCGGTGGAGGTTTCCGTCAAGGATCTCAGCTATATCGACGCTCCGCAGAAAATCGAAATGGGGTTATACGCGGGCGACAAAACCTTTGACGTCGATTACACCGTTTATATCGCCACCGAGCCGACCGATAACACGGCGACGATTTCGGTCAAGGACGACAGCGTGGTGAGTTTATCGGGCAACGAGCTTACCGCGCTTAAAGAGGGCGAAACGACGGTAACGCTTGTCTATGAGTCGGACGTCGACTCTTTATCGGTGGATATTCCCGTGACGGTCGAGCGTCATATCGTTCACACGTTCACGGCGGAAAACGACAATCTTTACGCGGGCGACGTAGGCACTACGGGCATGAACGGAACGCTTAACGGAAGCCATTGGACCAAGCAAAAGACGACCGTTGTAGGCGACATCGACGGCAAGAGCGGAACGAGAGTGTACGTTTGGGCATATTACTGGGCGCCTGCGCTTTGGTTTAAAATCGAGCTGAGTAAAGCCGAACTCGAGAATTATGCAAGCTTAGGCTATACCAAGCTCGTCGTACCTTTCTGCAATAAGGATAAGTACTCGGACAAAATTCAGCTTAAGATAGGCAGTACGACAACCGATCAGCTCGCTAACGACGGCTGGAAAGAAGCAGAGTTCCCGTTATCCGATTTTATCGCAAACTACGAAACCTATGCGGTACAGGGCACGCCCATAATTAGGCTTGCAAACTGTTGGGCAACTCAACCGAACAACGTAGAAGGTCAAGAGGTCGGCTGGTACGTCTATTTCGGAGATTTGTATATTAAGTAGCCATGAAAAAGTTTTTTATCGACAAGCAAATATCGGGCGGCGAGCTGTTGGGTATTGCCGCAGAGGAGCTTACCGAGTGGGTGGTTAAGGGCTACCTGGGCGAAGCGGAATTTACCGACAGCAAGACAAAAGCCGACTTTATCATCGAGCTAACCGAGGATAAGACCGCGCCCGCGTACGGCTACAGGGTAGAATGCGGCGGCAACCGCGCGGCGGTTAAAGCCCGGGACGAGCGCGGCGTGCTTTACGGAGTTTACGCGCTTTTGGAAAAGCTGTTCGGGTTTACGCCCTATGCACCCAGCGAAATCAAATTCGTGCCCGAAGCTTACGAAGTTTTGCCCGAGTTTAAGAGGGAAGAAAAGCCGTCTTTCCCGTGGCGGATGTACGTAAGCCGCGACAAGGATTGGAACAGACACAAGCACCGACTTAAAATGCAGGACGCCGTCTGGGCGCCGCACAGCAGGTGGTTCCATACGTCGCTTTTGTACCTGCCCTATGACAAGTACGGCGAGGAGCACCCCGAGTGGTACGGAAAAAAGAGCGAGAAGGGCGAAGAGCGTCAGCTGTGCTATTCGGCGCTTCTTAACGACGAAAAAGCTTATTCGCTGTTCTTAGCTGCGGCTAAGGATATAATCAGGCAAAACCCCGACAAGCCCAATCTGTCCGTTACTCACGAGGATTCGGTCACGTGGTGCGAGTGCGACGAGTGCAAGAAAACCCGCGACAAGTACGGCGCGGAATCGGCGACGATGATACTGTTTCTCAATAAGCTCGCTAAGGATATCGCCGAGTGGCGAAAGCAAGAGGGAATGACGGGAGAGCTTAACGTCGTTGCGTTTGCCTACTACAGAACGCTTCCCGCGCCCGTTAAAAAGGTGAACGGCGAGTTTGTGCCGAACAGTCCCGATATGGTTCTGGAGGACAACGTGGGCATAATCTACGCGCCCATAGAAATGGATTACTCCAAGCCGTTTACGCACCCCGACAATATCGGGTTTGCCGACAACTTAAGAAAGTGGCGCGCGCTGTGCAAAAAGCTGTATATCTGGACTTACCAAACCAACTTCCGTTATTTTCTCGCGCCATACGACTGGTTCCCCACCGTGCAGGAAAATTATCGGTTCTGCCGCGACCTCGACGTTTACCTGTACTACGACGAGGGACAGATTTCACAGCAAAACCCTTCAGTGTTCGACGAGCTAAAAAGGTTTTTGACCGCGCGGCTTAACTGGAACGTCGACGACGACGCGGAAAAGCTGACCGACGAATTCATAAAAGCGTATTACGGCGTCGGAGCGGAAAAGGTCAGAAAATACTTCGACGAGGTTTTGGTAAACAATGCGCGTTGGCACAAGGAAGTGGGCATAGGCGTCGAGTGGTATATCTATTTCGAGATTGTGCGGAAAGACGTTTGGTTCGAATCCGATCTGACGCGGTGGATAGGGTATCTTAACGAAGCGTTATCGGATATAGCAAACAGCGCCGAAAGCGAGGAAAGAAAAGCCGAGCTGAGCCGAAGAGTGCGTATAGAACGCGTCGCGCCGCTGTACCTGACCGCTTGCCTGTATAAGCCCGAAACGAGAGCAGAAGTGCTGGACGAAATCCGCGAGCTCGGGATAAGAAACGTGAGCGAGTGGAAGAGCGTCGAAAAGTTCGCGCCCGAGTGGCTCGGACAGAGTAAATAGGAATTTACGCCCGATAGGCGTAGAAATAAAAATTTTAAGGAGAGAGAAAAGATGAAAAGAAAACGCATTGTAGCCGTGATAATCGCGGCAATCGTTGCCTTGGCTGTCTTAGCTTGTACGGCGGGCAATCATGCGGCAACAACGGACGAGTGGTCGCACGACGCGACGGGGCACTGGCACGCGTGCGCCGAAAAGGATTGCACCGAAAAGTTCGATTCCGCCGACCACGAATGGAACGACGGCGAGGTTACCGAACAGCCTACCTGCACTAAAAAAGGCAAAAAAACCTTTACCTGCACCGTGTGCGGCGAAACCAAGGTCGAGGACGTCAATATGACCGCTCACACCTGGGACGACGGCACTGTTACGGAAGAAGCAACGTGTATCAAAAAAGGCGTAAAGACCTTTGAGTGCTCCGTTTGCCATACGACGAAGGACGAGGATATCGCCATGACCGATCACAATCCCTCTGAAGAGTGGGATAAGGGCGATAACGAAAACCACTGGCACGCCTGCCTTACGGAAGACTGCGACGCTAAGTTCGACACCGAAGCGCACGATTGGGACGACGGCGAAGTAACCGAAGATCCGACCTGCACTAAGCTTGGTACGAAAACGTTTACCTGTAACGACTGCGGCGCGACCAAAACCGAGGACGTCGATATGCTCGACCACGACGTAGTAGATAGGACGGCTTACGAGAGCGACGACGAATTCCACTGGAACACCTGCGAAAACTGCACCACGCACGTTGACGAAATCGCTCACGACTTCGACGAGGGCGAAATCGAGCTTAGTAACAGCCGCGTTAAATTCACCTGCGAGACTTGCGGCAAGATCGTTTACAAGACCGACTTTATCTACGCCCCCAAGGCTATAAAGCTGGGCAGCGCAAACTTAGCGTCAAACCCCGATTACGCAAAAGCTACGCTCGATTATACGCTTTACCTTGACGGCGAAGAGAGCAACGAAAACGTTGCCGTTACAGTCGCCGACCCCACGGTCGTAAGCTACGACGACGGAACGCTTACCGCGCTTAAGGAAGGCACGACCAAACTCACGCTTACGTTTGATGAGCTGACCGCGGAAGTTAACGTCACCGTCGGCAAAGAATTCGCTTTCATTTCCGACATGGAAAACGTTTCCGCAACCACTACGGGAAATAAAGAGGTTACAATCAAAAAGGAAGCAAGACCAATCAACGACTTTACGATTTCCATGCCGGTAGCTTCGACGGCGGTAAAGGTAAAAGCAAATGAAATTGCCGCCAAAGCTGAGCTCGAGCGCTTGCATTCTTTGGGATACAGAGAAGTTTCATGGCAAATCGAAATGTGGATCAGCGGCGGTGCGTGGTGGGGCGACAACGTGTTCACCGTGTCTGCAAATTGGGCGAATTGGTCGGTTAAGAAAGACGCGCTGGTCGTAGATAAAATGCAATATGTTTTGCCGTTTACCGTTAAATTTTCGTTGAAAGACTTGATCGATAATTACGACGCCGCGGCAGGAGAATTGTTCAGAGTACAACTTAACCAAACAGCCGGCAATGAATTTAAAATCTGTTTTACTTCTTTTGAGCTAACTACAGACCATGATTGGAAGAACGTCAAAGATTTCGACGACGATAACCACTGGACGGAGTGCGCGGTATGCGGCGAAAAGAAGGATATAGCCTCGCACAATGCTTCCGACGATTGGACGCACGATACGACAAATCACTGGCACGCTTGCCCCGATTGCGACGTACAAGCCGATTTAAGCGCTTGCGCGGCAGCCGAAAACGCCGAGTGGGAAAAAGACGACGACAATCATTGGCACCTGTGCGAAGTTTGCGACAACGTTTTGGACGAAGCGGTCCATACGTTCGGCAGCGGAGTCGTGGACAGCGAAAACCACCGCGCGGTGTTCACCTGCACGACCTGCGGCTTCGAAAGATACGAAACCGATTTCATCGACGCTCCCAAGTCTATGATACTCGGCAGTCCCGAAATTACGGGCGCTCCCGATATCGAGTTACCTCTTGATTATACGCTGTATCTTAACGGCGAAGTAAGCGACGAGGAAGTAAACGTCGAGATAGCCGACCCCACGGTCGTAAGCTATAGTGGCGGCAACGTTACCGCGCTTAAAGAGGGTACTACTACTTTGACTGTTTCGTACGACGATTTGTCTGTCGAAGTTTCGATTAAAGTCGAAAAGCATATCTTACATACTTTCTCGGCGGCGAGCGATAGTAAGTTTGTGGGAGATATCCGCGAGATGAACAATCTTTACGACACGACAAGTTATAGTTGGACGGGTGGTGCGGCTTATCAAGCTAAGGTTACGACTAAAAACGATAAGGCTTGCTCCTATATTACGTACGCTTCATATTTCTATAATCCCGGAATATGGTTCTCGCTTGATTTGACAAAGGAGGATTTACAGCATTACAAGGAGCTTGGCTATACGAAGATCGCAATACCGTATTTGAAAAGTTATAATATCTCGTTGACTTATAAGATCGGTACCGAAAGTCAAAGCACAAGTGCGGCTGTAAATACTTGGTCGGAGCTTGAGTATTCGATTGACGTATTTATCGATAATTACGACACGTTTGTCGTGAACGGTGCAAAGATAATAATAGTGACGGGGAATTGGTCTTCCAATCCGGAATCAACTGGATCAGAAAGCCACTCTTGGCAGTTTTACATGGGAGACATTTACTTGAAATAATCCGACCTAAAGTAAAAAGACCACCGAGTTTCGGTGGTCTTTTTCGGTGAATTTTAATAGGTTGAGATTCCTCGTCGGCTCGCGCCTCGCTCGGAATGACATTACAGAGCACGTGCTAATGCTGTCATTCCGAGCGAGAGACGAGTGTAACGAGGCTCGACGAGGAATCTCAACCGAATAAAATTCAAAAGGTGGGGATTTCTCACTTCGTATACTTCGTGGCGTTCGCGCTTACGCGCTCGGCTAGCGGAATGACAATATAACAAAAATGCCTCGGACGAATACTAAGCTTAGTATCAACTCGCGCCGTTTGGTTTTTTGTGTCATTCCGAGCGCGTAGCGGAGGAATCTCAACATTATAATTTAAATCGGTGGAGATT
>CAZBTB010000013.1:0-13243 GCA_964494605.1 uncultured Lachnospiraceae bacterium | reverse complement strand
CAAATTACATGTAGCCGCCGAATTAAAGTCAACCAAGGTGTATTCGTCGGTTTCGCCCACTTGCTTGTTAAAGCCGGTTTGCGCGACTTGAGCAGCTGAAACGAATTCAATATAATCAACCGAAATTTCCGTCGATATTCCACCTGAACCCAAAGCTACCCTCGTAATCTTGTTGCAGCGTTTGTCCGTCCATTCGTTGCCTGCACCATCGCCGGTTGCCGCTTTTGTCAACGAATCCCAAGTTATAACGGCTAAAACGTGACTGTCTACGGTCGTAACGCTCTTTACGCTGGTTGCCCCTGCGTAATCGTTGTATGCCCAAGCCATTTTACCTGTTTCGTCATAGAATACGATCTTGGCTTTCTTAGTAGCTTTGAACCGAATTTCACTAATATCGCTCGCATTTATCGCTTCGGGTAAATCCATATAAACCTGATTTCTCCACGTCCCCGTCGGCGTAAATTTAAGCACGCCGTCGGTAACGGAAAGCGGTACACCGGTATTAGCCGTCAACAGCTTCATGTATTCGGCGTCGTTAAAGCTTGCAATCGTCGTGAGCCCCGTAGCCGAATCGACGGCGTTAAAGCCGATTTTGCTTTGATCGGCAGGCGAAGCAAACTCTACGAAGTCGATTTGACGCGGTGAGTTAGCAGCGTTAGTGGCAAAGCCGATTGCGGTAATCTTATTGCAGCGCTTATCCGGCCACTCGTTACTCCAACCGTGATCCGTGTGTCCCGACGCCAAAGAAGCCCAAGTAACCGTCGCAAGATAATAGTCGCCGTCCTTAACCGTAAAATTCAATCCGGTACTGCCAGCATAGTCGGTTACAAAAACGTTTGCGACTCTGCCTTCCTCGTCAAAGAAGGTTACGCGCGTATTTTTTGTCGCTCTTATCCTAATCTCACTCACTTCGCTTGCATTGACAGGCGTGGGTAACGTGAAGTGAGCCGCTTTTGCCCAACCCGTCGGGGACGATACGGTAAGCATTCCGTCCGCAATCGAAGCGGTTGCTCCGCTCGAGATCGTCGTAAAGCCGAGGTAATCCTCGCTGTTAAAGTCTGCGATTATCGTCGTGCCGTGGGTTGTTTCCTCGCCGTAGTGCGTGCTGCCGAGGTAGGTTATTTCAAGCTCGCTTGCCTCGCCTTCGATATAAGAATTTATAACGCTGCTGACAAGCGCGGTGTACTTACCCGCAGGAAGCGCAAAGGAGTTTGTCTCAACGTTGTTCGTCGAGAAGATCTTGCCGTCCTCTTTCATAAGAATAACGTTGTAGCTTATCGCTCCGCTATCCTCGTCCCAAGTGAGGTTTCCGCCATTTACGGCCAAGCCCGTGATCTTTTCGGGAACGGGACCGTCGTAGACTGAAACAGCGAACGGAATTTCCTTGACGCCCACGTAAATGCCAGCAAGCGAAACCCTAAGCGTATAGCTGCCCGCTTCGAGCTTCTGGCGCTCGGTCATCTCAACGGGGTCGCCGTCGAGAAGCAGAGTATAATTCGCTTCATGCGTGCCGTAAGACGACTCGACCGTGAGGTTATCCCAAACAAACGGATAGAACGTATCGTACTCGTCGTCCAAATCCGCGCCGTCGTACTTGACGTCGAACTCGTCGACGGCTATATTTTCGATATAGCCTATGTAATCTACCGTGATTTGTTCGTCCGCAGACATTGCCGAAAAAGTAATGCTCTTAATGTCGAGCACGCGCTTATCCGCCCAGGTTATGTCGTTGGGGTTGTCTATTTTTGCAAAGGAATCGGCTGTAAACGTAGCAATCTTCCACTCGCCGTCGTTGACAAGTCCCGCAACGCCGTAGCCAATCCAACCCGAGCCGATGTATGTGCGGGCAGAACCGCCGCTGCCCTCGAAATAGAATCCCGCCTGCGTGTTCTTAAATCTTATCTTGAGTTGATAAACTTTTGTAAAATTCAATACGGTAGGCAGCTCGTAGGTCAATACGGGGGAATACGCTTTGACGTTGATATAGGAAAGCTGTCCGTCCTCGATAGAATACGCGCTATTTTCGGATATAAATCCTTTATAGTCGTCCGAATCGAAGTCGGCAATAACAATCGTATCGGCTATAGTCGTGCCCTCTTCGCCGAAGTGGGTTTGACCGAGGCTCAGATGCCTGATATTTACCGCGTCGCCTTTTATGCCCTCATCGGACACCGCGTATACGCCCAGCACAAGGTTGCCGCCGGGAAGGGTAAGCGCGGCGGAAGTTCCGTCGACTGTTTCGGACGAAATCTTTGCTCCCGTAGCGTACTCGACCGTAACCACGTAAGACTCGGCGTTTTCCGCCTCGTCCCAGGTAAGCGTTCCGCCCTCGAAGGTAAGGTTGTCTATTCTTCCCGGGATAACCGCGTCGGAATGAGTAACGGTAAAAGACTTTACGACTTTGCCGCCGAAGGTGCCGCCAAGTCTACCCGTCAATACGTAATCGCCTGCCTCGAGACGTTGACCGGGCAGCATTTCGAGCGTAAGTCCTTCCTTAGTCAACGTGTAGGTTGCGTCGTAGTCGGTTCCGTCCGCGCTCATGTTAAGCTCGCGCCAATCGAAAACGTCGGTGGAAAGATACTCGTCTTCAAGCTCCTCGCCTTCGTACGTCATGACAACGTTATCCACGGGTTCGCGAAGATTATAGATAACGTAATCGATTGAGGGGAAATAGCCTTCGGACTGCGACGAGAACGCGACGGCTTTGATCTTATCCGCCCACTTGCCTTGCCAGCCGTTGTCCGTGCCGCCTATGTTTACCACAGCTTCGGGCGTAACCGTTGCTATTTTCCAACCGTCGCCGTCGTCCTCTATCTTGGTTACGCCGCCCCACCAGGTGACCGCAACGTAAACGCCTGCGCTGTAACCCTTTTCGTCGTACAGATACATCCATGCGGATTGCTTTCCGTCTGCATCCTTAAAACGGATTTTCATTTCGTAAACTTCTTCCCACGAAAGTTTTTCGGGTAAAGTAAGTTTGATTACGTTCTTGCCGAACTCTGCTTGCGTGTACGAAATATTTCCGTCCTCGAGCGTAAGATTGTTATCCTCTACAGAACTTAAAAATCCGGCATAATCGGCGCTGTCGAAATCCGCTAAAACGTAACCGCCCAAAGTTTCGCTGTACTCGCCCATATGCGTTTCGCCCTTATCGGTGAATACGATACTCGCCTCGTCGCCTGCAACGCCGTTGGTAACAGCCGAAGCCGAAATTTCGTACATACCGGGAGTAAGCGTCTTTTCGTAGCTCGTCGCGGTGATTTCTTCGTCGACGATTGTGCCGCGGTCGGAGGCAACGTCCGTGACCGTCAAGCGGTACTTTGCGGCGTTCTCCACGCCGTCGAAGGAAATCGTGCCGCCCGCGAACTTAAGTCCCGTAGGCGCGGGCGCAAGACCGATGGACTTATTGAGCTTGATCGCTTTACTGCCCACCGTAAGCTCTTTGCCGATTTCGTCCACGGCGCGGACGGAAATCCGAGCGTCGCCCGCACGCATGGTAGCGAAACGGTAGCTCGTCTCACTCGTTTTGTTCAGGTTCTGCCCTATCCAATCGGCAAACAGACTAACCTCGTATTCCTTTGCGTTTTCCACCGCATTCCAATTCGCCGTTCCCGTTTCCGCGTCGAAAGTTATTTCGAGCGTAGCGGGCGGCTCGCTGCCCTCGTCGGTTTCGGGTGCACACGCAGCCAAGCCGCAAAAGGCAAGCGCCAGCGCCAGAATCAGCGCCATGAGTAACGTTCTCTTCTTCATCATTAAAAATGACCTCCTTGTCATATTAAATTCAATCTTTTTTATTGACCGTTATGCTGTCGATATACAAACGGTTGTTGATTACGACAGGATCGTTAAAACCTATCCAGAATCCCGAAACCGTGCCGTCGCTGTTTGCAATAAGGTACGAAGCGGGAACAACGTACTCTTGGAGTTTTCCGCTTGCGCCCAATTTATACCAGCCCGAGCTTTTAGCCGTCATGCTCGTAACCGTAGCCGAGCTTTTGCCCTCGCCGTTCATAAGTCCGAAAAACATTGCCGAGGGCAACTTGTCGTATGCCATGCGTATGGTTATGCTCTTGACCGAATCGGCGGCAACGGGCTCGGCAAAGAAATAGGTAAGTCCCGCGTATTGCTCGGACACTTCGGCTGCGAGCACTTTGTGCGGTTTGGCATCGCCCGTAAACGCCTTGTCGACAACCGCAAACTTTGTGCCGTAACCCTCGTAACGTTGTTTAGTTTGCGAAAAATTATAAGCGTTCTGGAATACGCGCGTCAAGCATCCCTCGTTGTCGAGCGCTTCATGCCCTTCGGCCCAGGTATCGGACGTCGCGACAGGCACGTAGGAGATTTCGTCGACGTACATATTAAGTCCGCCGTTCGTGCGTGCCGAAAGGCGCATTCCGCTCAATTCGTCGAAATATCCGTAAAGCACGGGGTCGACGGTAAGCTCGTACCAAGTGTTTGCTTTAAGGTTATGTAATCTTCCCGCCGCTACGCCGAGAGAATTTTCGAGCTTAACCCATTCGGTGTCGCGGTCGACCGCAACGCGAAGCTTAATCGTGTGTGTGAGGTTCGCCTTAAAACTCTCGACGGGCGGACGGAGTGCAACGTATGCCTCGCCGTGCGCTACCGGGCTGTTGAGCTTTAACACGCGGTTGCCGCTCTTTTCGTTTTCGATAGCGGGATAACCGCCGGATACTATTTCGGAAGAAAAATTGCTCTTCCCGTTAACACCGTACACAGAATGCAAATAGTCCTCGGAGTCAAACGTCATTATCCGACCGTCCGAAAGCGTTTGGTCGCGGAAATCGCGGTGCGCCGTCACGTGGAAAGTGTCCGTCCCCACGTTGCCGTGCTCGTCGCGTGCGCTGACCGTTGCAACGTATGCTCCGCTTACTGCCGTGAATTTGTTGTTTTCAACCGTCACTTCGCCGTCCTTGTTCGTAACCGTTATCTTCTGCTCGACGATTTCGGAAACGTCGGTTGCAGCATATAGAGGCAGTTCCACCTCCGCCCCTTCGAGAACGTCCGCCATATTGGTTTGAAAACTGACGGCGGGAGCGGTCGTGTCGGCGCAGGTTATGGTTATCGCGGTTTGCGACTTGCCGTCCGAATACGTTGCGGTAAACTTGCCCACGCGCGGACGGAAAATGCCGTACTGCGTACGCACCTCGTTGCCCTTTTCGTCGGTTACGGTAACGTCGTAGCCCTCGGCATCGGGAAGCTTAAACGATTCGCCGTACTCGACCTTATAGTCTGTTTCGTCGAACTTTAAGGCGCTGCCGTTACAAGCCGCAACGGGCGCAACGCTCAAAGCCGCCAAACATATTGCCAATAATTTTTTCATCCTTTCCTCCTTTAACGTTAGCCTTTAAGCATGTCGCCCAAGCCCGCGCTCTTGACGATAGTCTGCCACTTGAGACGGTTTGCATTGACATACGTACTCTGCCACAAGCCCTTGGGCGTATTGAGAGTGGCGTTGGATGAATCGAACAGGTTCTTTTCTTCCCACGGCATTTCCATATAAGGCGTGACCTTGAGTTTTCTTCCGTCGCCGATATTGATATTGCCGGACAACAGCTTTGCTACGTCACGGTCGTAACGCACCGCATCGTCGGTAAGATATTCCTCGCCGTAATAATAAGGGCTGAAACCGTGCGTTGCCTGCACGAAAAGCTGACCCGCGTAATCGGACGCATAGAACGTCAGAAACTTTTTGGCAAGCTCGGGATTTTTGGCGTTTACGGGAATGAACGCGTGCGCCTGATCCTTGATGTATCTTTGAAGGCTCGCTTCTTCGACGCGCGCAATATCCGCTTCCGTCACGTCGTAATTGCCGGCATGGGTAAGAGCGCCGACCTTGCCGCCTTCGATAT
This sequence comes from uncultured Lachnospiraceae bacterium, assembly GCA_964494605.1. Classification (GTDB taxonomy): domain Bacteria; phylum Bacillota; class Clostridia; order Christensenellales; family Pumilibacteraceae; genus UBA10677. The sequence continues at coordinate 7,373 of CAZBTB010000013.1, read as the reverse complement.
AAGTTAAGATTGCGGAAAGAGCCTCGTCGTATGCCGCGCGTTTTTCAGCGCTAAGCTGATAAAAGCCTTCGGTGTCGGTGTAAAAGCTGAGTTTTTCGACGATTGCGCTCAAAACTACGTTGAAAAATCCCGGCTCTGCGTGCGTGTACTCGAAGTCCTGTCTGCTCTCTTCGTACAGCCACGCGCCGTTCGGGGAGAACGCTACAAGTCTGCTGTCGGCAGGCTTATACCCAAGTCCCGCGAATGCCGCCTGAGCCTGCATATAGTCCATGGAATTGCAATACTGCGAGGACAAGCCGTTGCTCTTTTTCATGAACTCGTAAACCGCTTCGTAGCTACGTAGCAATCCGATGTTCTGCTCAAGGCATTCTGCGTTTTGCGAAAACTTATATTCGCCGCTTTCCTCGTCGTAATAATAACCTTGAGCGATATAATTGCTTTTCTCTACACCGTTAAACTGTCTTGACCACGTAGTGTCCGCGAGCGACCAATACGGCTGAGTCGTAGCGTATGAAAACGCCCACGCGTCCTTATCCTTGACGCGCTTAGACAGCGTTAACAGCTCGTCGGTGGTTTTGGGAAGCTCCCAGCCGTCGGCGCCGAAAAGCGTGTCCAGCGTGGTTTTGTTGTAAGCCATACCGCCCAGCTCCAATGTAAAGGGCATGGAATAGTAATGTCCGTCATCGTCGAGATAACTGCTGTCTCTGAACGACGGGAACGTTTTTTCGGCTACCGTCTTATCCTCGCCGTCGGGTGTGGACGCCCAAACGTCGTCGATCTGCATAAACTTTCCGAGGCGTCTTGTCGTCCAGATATGCGACGCACCCGCGCACATGAAAACGTCTTCCATCTGGTAATCGCTTTCGAGCTTGATAAGGTCGTCCTCGGGCGAAACCGTTTTTTTGATTTCCGCCTTAACCTTGTTTATCTTTTCGAACGAGTCCGCGATGCTCTCCAGCCATTTAGTGCCGAAGCCCATGTTTGCCACGCGAATGGTGAGCACGTCTTTACCGCCCGCGCCGCCGTCGCATCCCATAACGGGAAATACGGCGATTATTGCGCATAACAGCGCTGCCAAAATTTTACCGAATTTTTTCATGTTAACCTCCTAACCTTTTACTCCGCTGCCGAAAGACAGATTTATAAATTTATCCTGAAACGCTATGAAAAGCGCAAGTACAGGCGTAAGACATACGAGCGCGCCCGCAAACAACAGCGGGATATCGAGCGTACGCTCGTTCTCCTTTTGGTACAGATACAGTCCGGTGGACAGCGTGACGAAGCTGGGCAGGTACATAATGGGGAGCATATAGTTATTCCACTGACCTATAAAGCCCATGATCCAAAGCGCGGACATAAGCCCAAATACCTGCGGCAGCATGATCTGCCAGAATATCCTGAAGTGTCCCGCGCCCTCGATAAACGCCGCTTCGGTGTAAGTTTTGGACACGCCCTCGAACGCCGCGATCATCATCATGTTTCCGCCTATACCCGTAAGACTGGTGATAAGAATAAGCGGCGAATCGTATAAGTGCAAAAGCTTATACATTTTAAATGTGGACGCGGTCGAGCCGTAAATGGGAATGACCATGATCGTTATCATTATGCCCCAAATCAACGAACGCCCGGGGAACTTGTACTTTGCCATTACGTACGACGCCATAGCCGAGGTCGCGACGCTGATAGTAGGCGCAAGCACGGACAGCCAAAGCGAGTTGATAAACATGACTATCGCGCTCTTGTCGTTTGCCTGAAGGACCTGAAACGCCTTGACAAAGTTGGAAAAAAGCCAGCTCTCGGGGAGCGCAAGAACGCTCTCTATATACTCGAAACGGGTCTTGAGCGAGTTCATGAACGCCCAGACGAGCGAGCCGATAAGCGTAAAGGCGTACAGCGCGAATACGGTAAACGCCGCAATCGAAATGGGCGACCAGCGAAATTTTCTGCCGCTCTTTACCACAACGTTGGATGGAATCTTATCTTCTATACTTCTTTTAAAACTCGACATCTGCATACACCTTCGAAAGCATGTTCCGTGAAAAAATCGCTATGGGCGCAACTACGAGCGTCATCATAAGTCCCACTGCCGCGGGATACTCGAAGCTGTGCCCGAGTATTACCTGTTCGTAACTCCAAAACCCGAGCGTTGTCGTTTTGTACTGTCCGCCCGTAAACAACAGTATCGGTCCGTCCGCACTGAGTATTCCCGCTATCTTCTGAATGAGTATTATATAGATAGTGGGCCAGCTTAGGGGAATACAGATTTTTACGTACTCGATAAACGGAGTCGCGCCGTCGAGCTGAGCCGACTCGACTATCTCGGCAGGGATTCTGTGCAGCGCCGCAGTCTGAAGAAGGAACTGACCGCCGAAGCCCACCCAGCAGTTGTATAAGAGTATCATCCAGATAGCCGTCGAGTCCTGTTGCATCAGCGGGTCAAGCGGCGGACCGCCCAAGGCTATCTTGATAGTGCTGATAAGACCGTTGGGCGCGAAAATGTTTTTGAATATTATCGTCATGACGACGGTGGACAGCACCGCGGGAAGATAGAAAACCGTTCTGTAAAATTTGTAGCCGGGAATCATCTTCCACAGGAAGTAGCTGAGCAAACAGCCTACGGGCAATGTGATTATATTGCCGAAGAAAAACAACAAAAGCGAGTTCTGAAACGCAAGCAAAAGCTTTGTGGACGCTTCGTTGTTGCCCGACAGCTCGGAGAAAATCTTTATGAAGTTGTCGAACGTCCAGACGTAGATTTCGCTGCCGTCGGCGCCGTAACCCTCGAAAGAACGGAACGCCATCATTATGGACTGAAGGTTTATGCCCAAGTAAAACACGGCAAAGCTGACAATGGACAATCCCAGCATCAGAATAATAAACTTATACTTGTTTTTACGAAGCGGCTTCGGATAGTCGTCGTACTTTGACCAATCGATTAGTTTCATTTATTTACTCCTTAACGGGAATGACGAGCGCACCGCCGCCGCATTTTATATCGAGAGTAAGCTTGCCACCGTCGAGATTTACCGTTTCTTTCGTGCCGTTCATATAAACTACCGCCTTGTTCGCGTCGTTGAACTTAACGGTCACGGTATCGCCCGCGTAAGTATCGGTCATAGCCTGATTGGAAATCAGGAAGCCGTCGTTACCGTTTTCGTCGCGCATAACGCCGACGAGCGTATCCTCGGTGCACTTAAAGTCGGCAATCCTCGGGTAGGACTCGAGTAAGTGCTCCGCTCTCGACCAGCTCTCGAGAACGTCCGCTCTCTCGCTACCCTTGTAGGCAAGCGCGCCCAACCAATCGCCCGCAAAGTTCATGTACGCTTTTTCCATGGCGCGAACCTCTTTGTGCGCCGCTTGGTAGTAATAATAGTTATCCGTCTTTTGCCCGCCGTACGCAGCCGAATACTGTTTTTCGCCCCAAACGTCGAGGTAGCAATATGTAACAAAGTGCGTGTAGCCGAAGACCATCGCCGTGTAGTACTGATACGAAACCGACTCGGTGTTGTAGATATTGCGGTGGTTTTGCGTGTACATGACCTTTTTTGCGTTGTCGCGCTCCGAAAGCTGAGCAAAAGCCTCGAGCGAACCGACGAAACGGTCGTGTCGGTACAGCTTGCCTCCGCTCTCCGAGAACGGGTAAGCGTCGTGGCTGTATACGCGGTCCTCTAACGGCATATACTTTATGACGTTTTCGTAATAGCAATCGGTATATTCCTCGAACGTTTTGGCGGTCGTAAAGTAACCCATTCCGCCGTCGGTGGAGTCCTTTATACCGAGCAGCACGTTTTCGTAAAATTTACCGGGATACTTAGCCGACAAATCGAAGTATTGGTCGCGCAAAAAGTCGACGGTGCGGTCGTAAGCCTTGAGCATATACTTTTCGCCGTTCGCGCCGCCGTCGCTGAGCGGTTTGTCGAGCTTGTTTTCGTCGGACATCATTATGCCGTAAAACGTGTCGTCGTCCTTCCACTTTTCGAGCGTCTCGCCTATTCTTGCGTCTATAAACGCAAACGGACGTATCGAGTTAGCCGACGGGTTTTCGGCGTTCATGCCGAGTACTACCTTGAGTCCGTACTTTTTGGCAAGCTCGAACGTTTCCTGCGTCATCGCGTTAAGCTCGGCGTTGGTGTAATTGACGTTCTGAATGGGCAAGTAGTGATGCGAGACGTGCATAATGTTATAGCCGCAGTCTGCGTAATCTTTAAAAGCCTGCTCGGATCTGCGCGGTCCCAGCCATGCGTCTATATTAAGCACCGCATCGCTCGCCTCGTAGTCGGGTAACTCCGTAGCCTTTGCCTTGGGATTGCAAGCCGCGCAGCCCGCGCACATGCACACACCCGCAAGCATCAACGTCACCGCTCTGAAGAATCTGTTTTTCATCATGACCTCCTGTTTTAAAATCTCTTCTGCTTTTCTCTTCTGTATTGCTCGGGAGTAACCCCGTAGATTTTTTTGAACATACGTATCAAGTACTTGCTCGACGCATAACCGATATGCTCGCTGATTTCGTCAAGCGGCGTCGACGAAAACTCAAGCATATTTGCCGCCGTTTTTATCCTATATAAAGTTATAAAATCCTGCGGACGGATATCGAGAGTCTTTAAGAATATCTTGTCTAAGTAGGCAATGCTTATTCCGCAGTGTCTGGCTACGTCCTTGACGCTTATCGAAACGTAATGGTTTCCGATGTAGTTGACCGCCTGCATGACGTACTTGTGTAAATACACGTCCTTGTTCTGCTGCTCGTGACACTCGGCTATCGCGTCGACAAGCAAGTACAGCATACCGATGGACTTCAGCGACCTCGAGCCGCTCTCGAGCACCGTGTTGTAAAGCTCGTGAACGCACTTATCTATCCTGCCTTCGCGGTCGGCTTTCATGATCAGGCTGTCGGTAAATCCCATGCGGTTTACTACCGCCCGCTGACAAAGCCCCGCAAAATCGAAGTAGATATACTCCCACGGTTCTTTGCCCGCCGACCGATAAGATATTTTATCGTCGATAGTAAGCAAAAACAGCTCTCCCTTGCCCACAATCTGCCGATGCCCGCGGTACTCCACGACGCCGCGTCCCGACAGCACGTAATGCAGGCTGTAAAACTTCCGCCGAACGATGGGCGGCGAAGTCTCCGTGCGTACGTCCCTACCGTAAGTTATAATATAAAAATCGTTGGCGATATTGTCGGACAGTTCACTTAAAAATCTATTGTCCGGACGGTAGTCGCCGAGCGCGCCGTCCTTTTCGATTCTGGTAATCGCTTCCAAATAAATATCTTTTTCCCTAATGTCCATACATACCGCCCGAATTTATTATTCCCAAAAGCCGTACCGTCGCTAATATAATAACTCCGTTTTATACTCTTGTCAATACCGAACCGTTTTAATCCGTATACCCGACAAATTTATCATTTTTACTCATAAAACGCCGTTTTTTCATGATTTTAGCCAATTTACAAGCTTTTGCGGTGTCCGAAATGCGCATAATAGGACTAAAAAAGATACCGTATATCAAACCGGCAAATTCAATAAAAAAACCGTCCGAATTCTTTGACGGAATCCGAACGGTTTTAAGATTGTTTTGATTAAACCATTGAGTCGTTTATTTCCTTGATTTTCTGCTTTTGGGCTTTTGTCAGCTTGTCGCCGCGGTCGTAACTGTAAAAACCGTTACACTCCTGTTCGACGTCGTAAAGCTGCGTGTAGCAAAAACCGGAAAGCTTTTTGCTCGCGCTTATCGTTTTCATAAGAGCAAAATAACGCTCTACGAAATCGTCGCCGTCCGACTCGCCCTTGCCGTAACCCCAAGCCGTTTCGCTCTCGACGGGTCCCTCGTTGACGACGCCTGTCGCCGCAACCTCGCTTCGACTGAGACATATTCCGCCGCACTCGCTTAAATTCACGGGCACGTCACCCGAATATTTTAAGTCCTCGCCCTGACTGTAAAGAAGCTGAGATTCGAGCGTTCCTCTTTCGTCGAGGTCGTCTAAGATTTTTTTGAGCGCGGTCACGTCTTCGTAGCAATGAAAGTCGAACAGGTCTGTGGAATGTCCGTGATGTCCGCCGCTGACGTCCACGCAGGGACGAGTCGGGTCAAGCGTTTTCGTAAAGCAATACACCGCGTCCACGAATTTGACGTCGCGCGTCTGCCTTGCGTCCTCCCACTTGCCCCAAACCTCGTTTAACGGACACCAGGTAATGATCGAAGGGTGGTTGAAATCGCGCCTTACCGTCTCGCCCCACTCGGACAGAAACTGCCCTATAAACTCGAGCGACGAATAATCCACGCCCCAACAGGGGAACTCGCCCCATACCATATACCCCGCCTTGTCGCACATGTATAAAAAGCGCGGGTCGAAAACCTTTTGGTGAAGTCGCGCTCCGTTGAACCCGAGATTCAACGCAAAATCGATATCGCGCTGCATGGCGTCGAGGTCGGGAGCGGTATAAATTCCGTCGGGATAATAGCCCTGGTCCAAAACCAGCTTTTGATAAACGCGCTTACCGTTGAGTAAAAAGTCGAAACCGTCGTAGCTTACGTTTCTTAAACCGAAATAGCTGTAAACAACGTCGTCTCCGAACTGTATTTTCACGTCGTACAGGTTGCCCTCGCCCGCTTGCCAAAGGTGTCTTTCGCTAAGCGGAATTTCTATCTTGCTGCGGTAAACGGCGTTTCCCTTGTACTGCCCTACGACTTTGCCTCCGAAAGAAACTTCGACCGAAAGCGCGTTTTCGCCGTTCGTCAGTATCTCGGCTGTAACGCTGCCGTTTCGAGCGTCGGGGTAGAAATAGAACTCTCGCACGCGTTTTTCGGGCGCGAACTCCAACCACACGTCCTGCCAGATCCCCGTAGTGCGCGTATAAAAGCAGCCGAACGAGCTTTTTTTATACGACTGTTTGCCGCTCGCGCAGGCACGCTGTTCGCAGTCTAAAACTGTGAGCAGAATCTCGTTTTGCCCCTCGGTCACAAAGTCGGTGACGGTAAAAGCGAAAGGCGTATAACCGCCCGTATGTACTCCGACGTATTTGCCGTTGATTTCCACTACCGCACGGTAATCGACCGCGCCGAAGTTGAGAATAACGTCGCCCGTGATTTTTCCGAGCACAAAGCTTTTCTTGTAATGGCATACGCGAATAAAATCGGTAAATTCTATCCCCGACAGCTTGCTTTCGGGACAGAACGGAACGTTGATTGCCCGCCAGGTCCGCTTGTCAAAGCTGAACAGCCAGCCGTCGTCGATAACTACGCTGTTTTTGCGGATGAAAAGCGGATTGGGATAATTCAAGTAGTTCATTGAAGTAAAATTCCTTTATAAGTAATGATTTAATTTTTTGCCGACTTGAAAACGGGCAAGTCGCCGCTTACGTCCCAAT
>CAZBTB010000012.1:0-13483 GCA_964494605.1 uncultured Lachnospiraceae bacterium | reverse complement strand
AAAGTCGTCCGTACCGTGCTGTTTCAGTTCGTTGTAAGCCATCGTCCGCTCCTTAAAAAGTGAAAATAATTATACTAATAGTGATTATAGCACAAGACTTTTCGATAGTCAAGTGATAAAATTATAATATACAAATCAGGGCATAATAATCGTGTTAGAGTGTATAGGAGGTAAATGCAATGTCAGACGGAAAAAGTTCGAATGCCGAAACTGTCTCTCCGTTGGGGCTAAGGTATAAACGCAAGAAGCTGAGAAAAAGCGACAAAATTTTTATTTGCGTTATGCTTACGCCACCCATAATTTTCTTTCTGGTATTTTGGGTGTACGTCAATATCAGCTCGATTATGATGGCATTTCAGGACGTAATGGGCAACTGGTCTTTGGTAACGCTCAAAGCGGTAATTACCAACTTTACGATAGGCGACGACAGCTTGCTTGTAGCTATCGGCAATACTTTGCTGTACTTTTTTTCGGGCATATTAATGCTGCCTTTTCAAGTCGTTCTTGCGTACTTTTTTTACCGCAAAGTCAAAGGATACAGAGTGTTCCGCGTTATCATTTATCTTCCCGCAATTATAAGCGCGGTCGTTGTGGCTACCGCATTTCAGGAATTCATACGTCCCGACGGTCCGCTCGGAATAATATTGCAAAAAATGGGTTTTGAGGATATTCCCTTTCTTTTGGGCGACAGTCGTTACGCAACCTGGACAATGGTGTTTTATCAGATGTGGATGGGATGGGGCGGCTCTATGCTGCTGCTTGGCGGGGCACTCGTGCGTATTCCCGTCGAAATATTCGAGTCGGCGCGCATCGACGGAATAGGCTCGGGCAAAGAACTGACGCACATGGTGTTTCCGCTTTTGTGGTCGACGCTGTCTACGCTTTTGATACTGAATATGACGGGACTGCTTACGGCAAACGGACCGGTCATGCTTTTTACGGGCGGAAGCTACCGCACGACTACGCTTGCTTATTGGATTTACGCAAAGGTCGTGTATGCGGGCAGGTCGGCATACAACGAGGTTGCGGCTACGGGCCTTATCTTTACGCTTATCGGCGTGCCTGTTATTTTGGCATTAAGAAAGATAATCGAGCTCATACCCGTTGCCGAATACTAAGGAGGGCGATACAGTGGCTGATTTCGGTCAAACAATCAAACGTATTTTCAGACGGACTCCTAAGGAAAAGGATTATGACACCGCATCGCTTTTGACTAAGCACCGCGGCAAGGATAAACCGTTGTTTATTATCGGCTTTATCATTATTCTTATTCATTGTCTTACGCTGTTAATGCCCGTGCTGTGGATGTTTATGAGCTCATTTAAAGAAGGCTGGGAATATTTTATCGAGTCAAAGTTTTCTCTTCCCGAGGTCTGGCACTTTGAAAACTATGCAAAGGCTTTTAAAGTGTTGGGCGATCCCACGACGGAAACGACATTCTTCGGATTGGTATTCAACTCGGTTTGGTATACGCTGCTTGCAACCGGCAGTACGCTGTTAATGCCTGCGATAGTCGGATATATATTCGCAAAGTACGATTTTCCCGGCAAAAACGCTCTGTACGCGGTTATCATATTCAGTCTTACGATTCCAATTGTCGGTTCGACGGCGGCAGGATTGCAACTGTTAAACAAGCTGGGACTTTACGATAATCCGCTTAAGTTCGTCGTAAATATGGCAAGCGGATTTACGGGCACGTTCCTGGTTTATCACGGATTTTTCCGTTCGCTGTCGGGCTTCTATGCGGAGGCGGCGGAAATCGACGGCGCAGGTCCGTTTACGATTTTCTTCCGTATAATACTTCCGCAAGCCGTTCCGATTATGATGACTTATGCAATAACTACGGGTATATCGCAGTGGAACGATTATATGTCCGTTATCATGTATTTTCCCAGCTACCCGACGCTTGCATCGGGACTGTTCAAGTTCAAATCCAATTTGGGACGCGATAATTATCCCGTTTACTATGCGGGACTGATAATTTCGATGATTCCCACCATTATTATATTTGCGGCATTTTCCGATAAGATCATGACGAGCATATCTATCGGCGGCATAAAAGGTTAAATTCAGGGAGGTTAATATGAAAAAAGTTAAAAAAGTGTTAGCAGCGGCTCTAAGCGCCGTTTGCGCGTTGAGCGCGTGTTTACTGGGCGGTTGTTCGCCCAAAGTATCCAACACCGAGCAAACGCTGGAGGTGTTTGCCACAAACGCCGGGTACGGCGTCGATTGGCTTACGGAGGGGTTGAATGCCTTTAAGGAAGAGGCTTGGGTAAAGGAAAAATATCCCGAGCTTATTATCCCCGCGCTCAAAGAGGACTCGGTAACCGACGTTTTTGCTAAATTAACGGGCGGCGACGGAAACAGTAACACCGTTGATTTATACGTTACTTGTGCGGCCATGGGCTCGTACGTTGCGGGGGCAAGCGCAAAATTTGCCGAGCTTACCGACGTTTACGACAGCACGATTCCGGGCGAGAGCAAGACCGTAGGCGAAAAAATGAGCGCGGGTGTCCGCGAGTCTCAGGAGATTCGTCAGGTGGGCGCGAGCGAAGAATCACCGGCGGAGTATTACGGAATGCCCTGGGTGCGCGGAGCAATGGGTATGTTCTACAACAAAACGCGTCTCGATTCACTTATGGGCGTAGAAAACTACGAAACCCCGAGAACTACCGATCGGTTAGTTTCGCTGGTTGCCGAACTTCAGAATAAAATAAACCCCGGTAATCCCGAGAGTACAAAGGATGCGCCTATGTTGTACATGAGCAGTTCGTCTTACTCGGGCTCGTCGGTAATAACCTGGTGGGCACAGTACGAAGGACTGGAAAATTACGAAAACTACTGGTACGGCATTGACGAAAACGGCAATTATTCGTCCGACGTATTCCGTCAGCAGGGTAGATTGGAGGCGCTTACCGTTCTCGAGAAACTGATCGGACGCCAATATAATCAAAGCTGTGATATTTCCATGACCGGTTCGTATATGGAAATACAGACAAAGTTCATGACGGGCGAGGCGGGTGTGTTCTTCTTTAACGGCGACTGGCTTTTGAACGAAATGAAGAATTTAAGTAACAGTGACAGATACCATGTCGATGACGTCAGAATGTTGAGAATGCCCGTAATCAGCGCGATCGTGGACAAATGCACGTCCGTAAAGTCCGACGATCAGCTCAACGAGGTTGTGGGTTACGTCGATAAAAATATGAGTTACGATAACGCCAAAACCGAATACGCAAAGAACAATACCGCGGAATTGACAAAAGCCGATTACGACCGCATTTACAGTGCGCGCAATATGGTACAGCGTATGAGCGGTCACGAGATGTTCATTCCCGAATATGCTCTCGGTAAAGAGGTTGCGAAAGACTTTATGCGCTTCATGGCGTCGGATAAGGGTATCGAAATTCTGATGCGCGTGGGTAAGGGCTTTACTTCACCCTTTGATTATGAAGTGTCGCAAAGCTTACTCGACGAGTTTTCGCCCATGCAGAAAGAGCGTTACGAAAGAATGAAAACTGCTGTGGAGCTCAAATCTTACTCGGTGTATCCGCTTTATCAGTTCGGCGGATTAAAGTCGTTTACACGTACCGCAAACATGGACAGAGCGTTCGGCGCGGCAAATGCCTCCGACCGTAAGAGCGCGCAGCAGGTTTACCAGGAAGATATAGATTATTTTACGGCCAACAATGATGCGCAATTTAATCTTTTGCTTGAAAAAGCTGGATTAAAATAATATGGAGGAAATTATAATGCTTAAACCGAAACGAGGATTGCTTAAAGCGCTTTGCGTGGCGTTGTGCTGTATTTTTACGGTTTCGTTGACCGCGTGCACGCCGAAAGACGGTACGGACGGCGGCAAAACCGCGGCGAACATAACTGTCTGGACGGCGCGCGGCACGGAAAGGATACGTAAAAACGACGACCACTCCGACCGCTACGACGATAAAACGCTTACTATCAACGCTTTCCGCGACGAGTACGAATCGGCTCAGATTATTCTGTCCGCAGACGGAAACGTGAACGAATATACCGTAGAAACCGCCGACTTAAAGTCGGACGGCGGCGCTACTTTAAGTAAAGACGCTTTTACGGTTTACAATCAAAAGTACATTCAGCTTACGACAATCAAGTCTCCCGGGTGGACGGGCGGTTGGTATCCAGACGCGCTTCTTCCTTGGGAAAAGGCTGTAGAGTACAAGGAAAACACCATTAAACTCGAGTCAACCGAATCGGTTGTCAATCAGGGAGTCTGGATTACGGTTAAACCGAGCGCGACCCAGGCTGCGGGCGTTTACGGCGGAAGCTTCAAAGTAACCGCCGACGGTAACGAGTTTTCCGTTCCCGTATCGGTCAGGGTTTTCGACTACACGCTTGACGAAGAGGTTCACTCAAAGAGCAAGATTTCGTACAGTGTCAACGGTATTCAGATTTTCGAGCTTGACGCATCGGTCGAAATGTTTGAAACGTATTACGAATTTATGCTCGATTACCGCATTACTCCGGGTGGACTTCCTTGCGGCGATGCGACCAAATACGCGAGCGGTAACGATGCTTATTACGACTACATTGTCAAATACAACGACGATCCGCGCGTTACGCTTTTGCCCCTTGCGTTCACCGGTGGTGCGGACTACGTCAAGGTAAACCCGAACAGCGAAAACGAAGCGATTGCCGTAGATATGGACGGAGTGCTTGCGGTAAGCAACCGTCAGTACGTTGCGGTGGTTAAGGACGGCAAGATTACTCTCGAGGACTTCGATGCCAATAATGCCGAGCAAGCCGCGGCGATAGCCGAGCTCGACAATTACGAAACGGTTTATATCCCCTGCATTTATTGGTCGACAATGGAAAATATGCTCAAAAAAATTGCCAACCGCGCCGTAAAGGAGAGCACGGACGGTAAGCTTTGCGACTTGTTCAAAAAGCTGTCCATGTACTGCACGATTTTCGATGAGTTCAGAGGACAGTCGGGCGAGAATAAAGCGGTATATAACTTAAAAATGTTTACGGCTTTGAAAAACCGCGTTGCCGAGTGGATAGAGAGCAGTCTCGAGAACACGAATCCCGAATTAAGCAACGAAAAGTTTGCGGAGCTTAAAAGCAAGCTTATTCCCTCGCTTCTTAAAATCAGCAATACTTCGCCTGTGGACAACAATTTTTCCTCTTTTGTAGATAACAATATCGAGTCGTTCAGTTCTTGTCCTACGGTTGATACCGGCTATGTGGACGAGGGCGTAGGAATAAAAGAGTTTGTAAACAAACACGGCGGCGAGGCGTGGGTTTATACGGCGGTCAATCCCAAAACTCCCTATCCGACCTACCATATCGAGGATTATCTGTTGTCATCGCGGCTTTTAAGCTGGATGATGAGCGAGTACGACATAGTCGGCAACCTGTTTTGGGCAACGACGCTTGCGCAATACACCGAGGGCAGCATGTGCAACATCGAGGACCTTTACTCCGAACCGCTTCGCTTCGGCGGAGCCAACGGAGACGGATTCTGGCTGTACCCCGGGCGCCCGTACGGAATAAAAGGACCCGTCGGCAGTATTCGCCTTATGTCCGTTCGCGACGGCTCGGAGGATTTCGACCTTTTGTATGCGCTCGAACAATTCATGATTAACCGCGGTATCGAGGAAACGGACAGAAACGGCGTTATGCACTTTCTGTACGACGGATTGTATAAAAACGCAATTTGTAAGTACGACGACGGCTATCTCGACAGATTCGACCGCGCGAGAATAAATCTCGGCAATATGCTCGAGTTGGCGGAGAATGCGGGTGTAGTACTCGAAAGCTACGCGATTGCGGGCAGTGACGCAAAGTTCGTCGTTTCCGCGCCGACGAGCACGACGCTTAACGTCAACGGCACTGTTACGGAAGGCGGAAACAAAACAGTGGGAGACTCGGTGTTTAAGACTTATACGGTCACGGTTCCGCTGAACTTAGACAGCAATAAGCTGACTCTTTCGGCAACGGCAAACGGTAAAAGCTACTCGCTCGAGCTTAACCTCGGCGGACGCTACGAAGAGGTGGCGGCAGCTTCGTTTACCGATAAAATCAAGGTGACGAGCAACACCGGAAATACTGCGTCGGTAACGGCGGCCGAGCTTGGCGGAGAAGCGGCTGTTGCCATTGCGTTCGAAGCGACGGAAGTGTCCGCGGCAAAAGTCGATGCGGCGGTTTCGAGCGGTAAGACAACTGTTGAAGTTTACACGGCTGACGTAGACCTGAGCGCGTTTATCACGACCAAGCTCAGCAAGGTTGTCGTAAAGATTTACTATGATAAGGACGATGAGCCGACGTTGACGTTGCGCCGTCCGTCGGGCAGAGCCTACGTAGACGTTGTAACGGTTACGCTTAAAAACGGTTGGAACGAAATAGAAATAGATTCGTCTGCTTTTAACAACGTATTAAGCGGATTGAGACTTGTACTCGGCACACATGCAGAGTCGCTTGTGGGCGGCGGAACGGCGCCTGCGACAACGCTCGGACTGGGTAAGATCGCATTGATCGGGGAGAGCAAGCAATGAAAAGAATAATAACGGTTCTATTAACTCTGATCACGTGTATGTCGCTGTTTGCCTGTGCGAATGCGAATAACTCGGCAGGTAACGGTAACGGAAACGGAGATTTCATACCGACCGCGACCGAAAATCCCATAGTGCTCGTAAACGGTTACGAAGAGAATGACGACCTTAATATGCTGTCGGTTTTCGATACTTTGGGTACGGTCACACGCGAAACCCAAAATGCCGATTTTATCAAGAGCGGCAATGGCAGCCTCAAGGTCGTTAAGTTAAAGGACAGATTCGGAGGCACAGGCGTACAGACTATTACGCCGCGTATTTACCAGGCGTTGCAAAACGCAAAATACGGATACGATTACGGAGACTTCTCAAAGACCGTAGCGGTGGAGCTGGACGTATACAATGCCGAAGAAGAGGTTCAGTCGATAGGCTTACGGCTTGTGTATACTCATACGTACAACAATACAAACAAGGTCGGCGCGATAGAATGGTATAATCTCGCGCCCAAGGCGTGGACGACGGTTCGCCTCGAAGTCAACCGCGAAAGTATTCCCGTATCCGACGGCGGTTCGGTAAACAGAACCAAGCCGCACAAAGGACTGAGATACGTCGAGGGCTTGGATATAATGTTCAGACCGCTCGACACCGTGGACAGAACAGTATATCTCGACGACCTGAGACTATACAGACTTGTCAGCGGAATAAGCAGCGAGAGCGAGGCAAAAGAGCCTGTAGCCGACGTTTTGGTTTCATTGGACACGCAGGAGGATATAAACGCATTCAGAGTCAACGCAGACTCGGGCTTTGCGCCTGTATTTGCGCCGTCCAAAGCGTTTACTACCGATAAAAATGCGTCGATTAAGGTTACCGTTCCCGCTACCGTTCCCAATACGCGTCACTTCATTTACCTGCAAATGCAAAAAGGCTCATTCTTTCCACACATCGATTTCACCACTTATAAGGATGACGACCGCATTTGCTTCGACGTCTATTCGCCTACCGAGCGCGACGGCATCAAGGGATATAACGGCGGAATAGGGTTTTGGCTCAGTTCGACGGGCGGAATGTTTACGCAAAAAGCCGTAAAGCTCGAACGCGGAAATATTACGCACGCATCGTACACGGTGGCGGAGCTGAGAGAAAACAGCTACAACAATCCCAATATAGTGACATACGACAAGTCGAGCTTCAGATGCTTCGAGTACACCAATCTCATTCAGTTTTCATTGGAAGCGCAACAGGAAGAGACCGTGTTCTATATCGACAATATCCGCATGGAGAGGGTGTAAGATCATGAAGAAAACAGTTAAACGTACACTTTCGATATTGCTTACCGGTGTTGCCGCGGTATCCGTGTTCGGACTTACGGCTTGTACGCCCGAGAATCAACCTCAGGGCGAAAACGGCGGTTACAACACCGTATATCAAAACGACGGATGGGGACTGTCGGGCGAGACGTCGGATTACTATTATCTTGACGCAACGAAGACCGACGGCTTGGAAAAGGGCTTGCCCGACAAATACAAAACCAAGGTGGTAACGGCAGGCGACTACGTTCCCGTAAGCGTACCGGTATTTATCGACGGAAAGTCTAATGTGTTGGAAGTAACCTATACGGTATTTGTCAGAGGCGGAGATAAAATAGAGATAAAAAACAATGCGTTTTTTGCCACCGACGGCAGAGGTTACGACGTCGTGTATTCCGTCAAAATGTTCGACGGCACTACGCGTACCGAAACCCTGACTATTTCCGTCGAAAAGGCAGGCGACTTGTTTGTCGGCGACGACTTTACCGTGGACATAAACGATCTTGCCAATGCCTACGGACTTAAGGGCGACTTTACTTTTGCCGACCTAAACGGTAACAACGCATACGACCTAAGCAAGCTTCTCGAGCAAAATCTCGACGAAGCGAAGATGCAAAAGTTTAACGAAATCGTAGCGGGCAGGACGGTCGGTTGGGAGCTTAAGCGTTACGATACGGGCGAAACGGTTTCGGTTACGGGAAATATAGCCGACTTTACAAAGATCGAAAAAGCGTACTACCGTGTTTCTGCCGTAGCCGACAGTGTAAATATGTTCAGCCTTGACGTGGATTTTTACGATTCGTCCGCGCCGCTCGAGTGGAACAGCGTAAGTAAAAACGCGCTTAGCTATATCGTCAACAACAACGCCGAGTCGATCCCCGACGTTTCGGTGGTAAGCGCGGCGAACGAAGCTGTCTTAAGCGGACGGGAGGGTAGTTATATAAAGTTCGACGGCAAGCTTACAAAGGCAGCTAACTACTACGTTTACAGCACTACTTTGCAACCTAAGCACAGTAAACGCTACTACGAACAAATGATAGGAAAAGAGTGTATGGTCAACTTCGACGTGTACGCCGACACCCCCAACTCTCTTTCCTTATTAAGGTACTACGGCTATCTCGACGGCGCCAGCCAGCTCGTTACTTACCACGGACAGATTACAAGCAACGTGTGGCACACGGTTTCCGTGCCGCTTGACAAAATTCTGGAGCGTTGGGATACGTTTTTCAATCTTTCCGACGGTTCGCTCAGGCGTTTCTTTGCGCCCACCGGCAATCTTACGTCGGGTAGCGCCGACAACTGCGCTTGGTACTTCGGCAACTTCACGGTTACTTCTTCGGATTTAGCGGAGGGCATTGCGCCCGATTTAAGTTGGAACAATAATCCATGGAATAATTAAAATAAGAGGAGAGAGGAAAAATGAAGAGTAGAATCAAAAAGTACGTATTATCTATTCTGTGTGTTGCTTTATTGGCATTGGCGACGGCGGTGCTGACGTTTTCGTTCAGTCCCGCTCTTGCCGCGTCGTCGGTTGACAGCGTAAGCTTTACGGTCGAAAAGGGCGCCGCGGTGCGCAAGTCGGCAGCTTACGAAACCGCGGGACTAAGGTACACGATAACCATGCCCGAGGCTGATTACGATGCGCTTTTGGCTGAGGTCGGTTCGGGCAAAGCTTACGAAGCGGTATCTTTCGGCGTGTTTATCGCACCAAAAGAAACGTATTTCGACGTTCACCCGTTCAACGACGAAACCGAGCTTAACACCTATTATTATTGGGACGACGACGCCGACAAAACCGGTAAAGAAAAGCTGATAAATATCGAGACGAACACACTGGGCGTAAAAGACGGAACGGCTTATTTTTACGCATCCGTCGTAGATATAAAACCCGAAAACCTACTGACGGAGTACATGGGCGTAGGGTACATTAAGTACATTGCGGGCGGCGAAACCCATTACCGTTTTGCCGCTGTAAACGACAATGCACGCTCGGTCGTTTATGTAGCGCAAAAGGCAATCGAGGCGGGCGAGATCGCGGCAAACAGTGACGTCGCGGGATATTTTCTGAACGATACAGTCAAAGCAACGGACGCAAATTATGCTGTAGAGTATTATCTCGAGCAACCCGACCGCAGCTTCGTTAAGGATGAAACTCATTCGGGCAGTCTGACCGGTAAAATAGGCGAAACAGTAACAGCCGAAGTCAAGAACTTTAACGGTTACTTTTTCGATGCGAACAACGAAAACAACGTTACGAGCGGAACGGTTTACGCCAACGACAAGCTTGTCTTAAAGCGTTATTACAAGCTGTCGCTTATCGAAGAGAACGAAGGAATTTTTGACTCCAAAACCACAACTTCGCTTGATTTAACCGAATTGTTGGAAGATGCGACGGAAATCAAACTTTACCGCGAGTCGGGCACGTTAGTCGGTGAATTAAACGGTCCGGAGGTCGATTTAACCGAACTTGACGGCAAGTATTACGTTTCGGCTGTTTCGGGCGAAACTACTATCCGCGTTTGGTTCGAGGCGTATAATTCGGACGCCGTACCCTCGTGGTTGGTCGAGCCGCTCACCGTTTCCGACGTTTCGGTAAAAGGCGGCGCGAAAGACGGCGTTACGCTCAGCGTAACGAGCGGCGCTCTCGGTAAAGCAGGCAATATCGTAAAGGCGGAAAACTTTGCCCGCAGTTTGTCGCTTCTTATTAAACCGCAACATTCCAAAGAATATTACGAAACGTTGAAAGAGGGCAACAGACTTGTGTTTGACGTATATATCAAGCACACGGCATCGTCGCTGAACTTCCCCATTGTAGGTTGCTCGTCGGGCGTAATGCGCGATACCAATAAATGGCTGACCTTAAGCACACCGCTTGACGCTGTCGTCGAGCGTTGGGACTCGCTTGTCGATCCCGTTCAGGGCGGCGGCGCTGCCGACGGTTTGATTTCGAACTGGCACGAAAATACCACGGTTGAGCTGTACGTAGGCAACGTGCGCGTAATGAAGAACGACGATTTGACTGTTAGGAACGATTATTACGGTTTATCTGCCGTTAACGGCTACGTCACGGATACGACGTCCAAAATCGTAGACAAGGACGACGATTCCTATGACCTAACCGAGCTTTACAATACCAATCAATCGACATTCGAAGCCTTCGACGACTACGGCACGTTCGCTTGGGCGTTGGGAGCACCCGACGGTACGGTGACGGTGCTTAACGGCAACAGTGCAACGTTTGCAGAAGAGGGCGAGTATAAACTCACCGGCAACATGATTGCCGCAAACGGCGCGGTGACGGAGATATACGGCGGCACGATAAGCGTGTTCGATTCCGCGGCGCCTCTGATGTGGACGGAATACGAAGAGGGCGGCGCGGTTGCCAAGATGAACAACACCGTGATCGAGGCTACGGTCGCAGAGAACGTAAAAGGCAATGCGGGTAAATTCTATAAATTCCAACCGACAGGTGCAAACTTCTCGTTTACCGTGTTCCCGACGTATATGAAAGCTTACTACGAGACAAAAACGGACTACAGCATTGTATTCGATTTGTATATCGACAACAGCAACGCGACAACACCGCAAACTTGGTTTAACACTCCCGTTTGCGGAAAGGGAAACGTAAACCGCGCGGCAAACACATGGCATACGCTCGCCTTCACGGTAGAAAGCCTATTTGATTCGGTCAGCGGCGGCGGAACGCGTTGGGATTTGGTTACCGGGCGCACGGGCAGCGGCAGTAGCAACGGATTCTTATATACGGCGACAAACGGCGACGAACACGATTTCTATATCGGAAACATACGCCTTATTAAGACGACCGATTTAACCGTAAAAAGCTCGGATAACTCTTTTACCGCAACGCTTAACGGAACCGTTACCGAGTCCGAAACTAAGCTTTTGGATGTAAACGGCAAAACTTCCTACGACTTTATCGAGTCGTTAAGCCAGGAGAACAAGACCGCAGTCGAAAAGTTTAAGGACTACGGCGAGCTTAAGTTTATGCTTACTTCGTCGAGCGGCGTCGAAACCGTTTTGAACGGCTCGGTCGATCTTACGGCGCTGTCTGAGGGCGTTTACACTGTAAACGGCGTAATCTATCAGGGAGCAAGCCGATTCACGGTCTATACGTGTGTGTACGATTTGTATAGTTCGACTGCGGCTCCGAAGTGGATCGATTCGGTCGATATGAAAAACGTCGTAGTTAAAAAGGGAAACGCAAGCTATTATGACGTTACGACAACAGTTGTGGATCAAAACGGATTGCCCGCAAAAGCGCAGAGCAATGCAACCGACGATAGCTATTATAAGGTTGTCAATAATCCCACGGTTTCGGGAGAAACGACTTCTTATAAAAATTATATGGGTTTATCGGTAAGAGCAATTCACAGTAAGGCTTATTATCAGATGCTTCTTGACCAAGCCGATGAAAATGAGACATTATATTTGCAAATGCAGGTGTTTGTGGATAAATCGGAATCCAACGGTAATGCCTATATATACGGACTTGTATACGGTTCCAACGTTATAAACAACGGAGTAGGCGACAAATGGGTGATCGTTAAATTGTCTTTGAGCAAAATCGTAGAGCTTTGGGATAACTTAAACGGAACCGCTCCCGATGGCGCAGGAAATTATTTGTTGAGTCAATATCATCCTTTCCAAGCTACCTGGTACGTTGGTGATTTCCAAGTCGTGACCGAACAGACGGCAACCGAATAGAGGTAAAAATGGACTTAAAAGCTTACGACATTTATTACGACCGTGCGATTGAGAAGTGGGACGAGGCGTTGCCGCTCGGGTGCGGGAAACAGGGCTGTCTTATTTACGGTACCGATAAGCTTCGGCTGGCGCTCGACCGTATCGACCTATGGGACGAACGGCCTAATCCGACGATTTTCGAGGAGGGGTTCAACTTTCCGCATCTTGTGGAGCTTGTAAAGAGCGGAAGGGATGATGACTGGCTTGAGTTCAAGCGGCTGTTTAACGCCATATTTTCGGCAACGCCGTATCCGACCAAGATAACGGCGGGACGGATCGAACTCGATTTCGGTGATATGAGCGACGTAAAGTCGAGAGTTTCCCTTGACACCGCGACCGCCGAGGTGAGTATAGGCAAAAGAGTAAAGCTCGAGGCTTTTATGTCCGCGACGCGGTTTGTGGGAGCGGCTAAGATTTTGGGCGATTATACGCTCGATCTGCACGTTCCTGACTATATTTCGGGCGACGAAAACGGACGTTGCGGCAACAATTCGGGCATCGGCTCAAAAGAAACCGATTCGTGTTTAAGATACCCGCGTGCGTCGGTTAAGAGTGACGGCGAGTTTACTTTTTACGAACAGAAAACTTTTACCGATTTTACGTACGGTATAGTAGTTTTGCGCAAGAAGTTTAAGGACTACAGCGAGCTGTATTTTACGGTTGCGGCAGGTGTCGGAAATCCTGTCGAAGAGGCTAAAAAGGAACTGAATGCGGCTTTCGGCTACGGTTACGAGAGATTGAAAGCCGACCATGAAAAGTGGTGGAAAGAGTATTGGTCCAAATCCGAAATCACGACTCCCGACGAACTGTTCGATAAGACGTATTACAGGTCATGGTATCTGTTCGCTTCGACAAGCCGCAAAGGCTTTTATCCCATGC
>CAZBTB010000011.1:0-13704 GCA_964494605.1 uncultured Lachnospiraceae bacterium | reverse complement strand
TGGGATTGCGCTCGTACTTTTCGTCGAGATTGATAAGCTTGGTGAAGCGGTTGTTGGAAGTGTCCTTCTCGCCTTCCTCGCCGTCGACGGAAGCCTGCGAGGGCGTATCTCCGCCTTCCAAGCTGCCGTTCTGACCGAGTTTAAGCGCAAAAATCTTGCTCTTTTCCTTTACAAGCTGGTCTGCCTGCTCTTTAAGGCGCGCAACCTCCTCCATGAGCATATCCTTATCAACTTCCTTTGCGCGGAAGAATATGTAACGCCTTAATAACTGGAAAAGACGGTACATTATAAAGAAAAGGAAAGCTATGTTCGCCGCCGAAACGATGATAAGGCAAATCCAGCCCCATACGTCGAACAGGTGAACGTGAGCACCCAGATTGCGGCAGTAATCAATCGCGTCCAATATAAACAGTTTATAGAACAGATAGAAAAACTGATATATAAAATGCCATACGTTTTTTAACCACGTCCATAAAAACTCGACGTAGTATTCAGCAAATTGTGCCATTTCATTTTCCCTTTTATGTTACCTTAATTTTAAAGAGTAAAGGTTACTCTGTTTTATCGTCGGTTTCCGTATCCGTATTTTCGGACTGTTCCTCCGCAGGTTCGTCCGCAACGGGCTCGTCAACTTTTTCTTCCGTAGCAGGTTCGACCGCAACTTCCTCAGGCTTTGTTTCCTCAGTCGGAGTTTGATTTTGTACTTGCATTTCGGCAAGCAATTCCTGACGGATACGCTCGCGCTCGTCAAGCTGCGCCTGGTCGGCGGTAGCTTTCTGCACTTTTTTCTCTTTTAATATTACAACAACCAGATTACCTGCGGCAATCGCAACGATAATCAACGTGGGCAACACAACGCACACAAAGAAGCCTGCGGACGAGCTCATAAAGGAAACGATTTTGCCCGCTCCCGCTTTTCTGCCTACCAGCTTGCCGACAATATCCTCATTGGTTTTTGTGAACATATCGTCCATGTCTTTATTGTCGCCGCGCGTAGTATATTCGCGCTCGCCTTCGGCATTAACTTCTATCTTTACAATACGGTGGGTATTCAGCTTCCACTGACCGTTAACTATAAATTTATCACGGAAGGTTATTACGTCTCCGACCTGCAAAGAATTTTTCTCGCTGTTCTTTAAAATATCGACTGTAATTAAATCGCCCTTTGAAAAGTTGCCGGGACCTACTTCGCCTGTCTGGATATTTTTTTCCATCGAGTCCGATACTACGGCAAGATATGCCTTGCCGAAAATTTCGGTATAATTGCCGTAATTCTTTCTTTTTGAGCTAATCATACTGATAGCAAGAATTAAAGCGAACGCCAAAATTATTCCGCAGACAACGTCTACTACTATATTTATAATTTTTTTAGTTTTAGGCGACAGGTTTAATTTGAATTTTTCCATTATATTTTACGTTTATTCCTTGGTTGTACACTAATACTTATATAATACCTTATACATTTTAACACATATTTTTAATTAAAGCAATACCAACGGTAATATTTTTTGTATAAAATAATAAAAAAATTACCGACGGAAAAATTCCGCCGGTAATTTGATGTACAATTACTTATTGAAATTAGGGATTAGGACTGGGCGCCTTGTCGCTGAAAGTAAAGTTAAGCGTAACGCCGGTCAGGTTAGTCTGATTGTTTGTGTAGACAGCAGAATTGTTACCGTCCATATAAACCATAACCTTAACAGCTATATGGTCATAAGCGGAAACCTCACCGTTAGTGGGAACCAAATCCAAAGTGCCGAGCCCGGTCGTTGCCACAACGTCTGTCATTGTATAAGCGGTTGCACTAACCGTACCATAATTTGTTCCGTCTTTGGCAACATACTGATAAAGGAAAACAACGTTAATAGGCGCGTCGGTTTTCTTCGTATCATTCTTTGTGCAGGTCATCGTAGCATAAATATGCTTTACTGCGATTGAACCGGAAGATACCGATATTACGAAATCGGTTGATACAACGTACTCATCCCACGTCGTTATGTAATCAATCGAACCGTCTTTGATGGAGCCGTCAGCGGCGTCTTTACCCTGTGCAGTGTACCAAGAACCCTGCGTGGTTATAGCGCCGTCGTTATCCTTAGCAGTTAACGTTAAAATGCTGGGTGCATTCTCATCTGTCGCTCTGCCTTCCTTGGAGAGTTCATCTCCGTCTTCGGTTATATGAGCCGAAGGTTTAAGGATGGTTGTCTTTCCATCTTTTACACCGACGTTAGCCAGCGAAAGCGTAGTATAATCTTTACCTTCCTGATTTAAATCACCGGTAGCGGCAGCGATAACAAGATACGAGTTATCAGTCTTTACGTCAACTTTCAAGCCGGTTGCCGTAACTTCGCCGTTCGACGAGAACCATGCAAAGGTTGAGCCAGCCGAAAGGGCAACAGCCGCAACCAGCGCACATGCAGCGCCTACAATTTTCTTTGTTGCTTTCATTTTCATTTTCTCCTTTTTATTTAAAAATTATTTTTTTGCGGGCTGTGCCCGTTAAATAAAAGCCTAAGTTATTTAGTGTCCTATAAAGGACATACTCATCTTCATTCGTTCGCCCAGAATAGGGTCGGTACAGTCGTCGTCCCAGCCTTCGAGCCAAACGCAAATCGTAAACTTTTTAATCTCGCCCGACTTCATGGCTCTGTAACCGTTATCGCCGGACCTGTTTATTATTATTTCGTCACTGTCAAAAGGTACTATATTGTCTTCGTACTTAATATTGTCGTAAAGGTTCTTTTTCCGCTCGTCCGAACTTTCATTCTTGGAATATACCACGTACGTTTTGTCGGACAACAGCGTATTCTCGCCTTCTATCAGCATTACCTTTATCGCGTCGTCAACGTGATAACCCGACTCGTTGGAAGGGTATGTGACTATGCCGTCGTTGTACATAAGCATATCAACGTCTACCGCTCTGTCCGAATCGTTGTGCAGATAGAAGCTGAACGAATAGAACAGCAGGTAACCGCCGGGTGTGTAACAGCTGTGCACGCCGTCGTGACAAGCTATATCGTTAGGTAAATCTACTGACGGTCTCCCGGGCACAGGGTCGTAAAGATACAAATTGTCAGGGTCAAAGCTTATATTCGTATACTTACCGCTTGCGGGAGCATACAGAACCGAAGTTTTGTTAATTTTATCGAACGAAAGCGAAAGCTTTACGTCGGGGTCGCCCTCGGTTTTAAGAACAAAGTATTCAGCCTCTCTTGCGTAAACCGAAAAGCCCGCAAAAACCAGCGATATCGCAAGCGCTATGGGGATAATGATTTTGGATAACTTTATCCATTTTAACCGCTTAGTCCACCTCACGACCTTTACCTCTCGCTATACCGAAAACTAGTCTTTTCTCCTTTAAATCAAAAAAACCAAAACTTACGCCCTACAAATTTAGGGAATAGCTTTGGCAACTGACGACCGTAAGCCGGTTTTCCCCGACCGTTAGGTTCTTAAGCTTTGCGTCCTGCCCTTTCGGACAGTTTGCTCTTACATACTCTTTACAATATATATAATATTACATATCGAAAGAAAAGTCAATACCAAATGTTAATTTTTTTTAAAAAATTTATATTCCCTGCTGTTTTATTACAAAAAATTGTAATAATTAACATAATTTAGATTTTATATTCCTCGGGAGGCTGGGGTTTACCGTAGTAATAGCCCTGTCCGTAGCCGATTTTCAAGCCCTTGATGTAGTCGAGAATAACTTCGTCCTCAACGCCTTCGGCAACAACCGCAAAGTTTTTCCTTTCCGCAAAGCCTACCAGCGCTTCGACAACGCCGCCTATAAGGAAGTCGTCCTGAGCCTGCTCGATAAACTTTCTGTCAAGCTTAACCCAGTCGAACTGCAAGCCTTCCAAAGTCTTTAACGACGACATTTCAAGTCCGAAGTCGTCCACCGCTATTCTGAAACCCATCTGCGTGAGCTTTAAGATATTCGACGATACCTCGGGCACCTTATCGAACATCGAGAACTCTACGATTTCCATACAGATATTCTTTGCGGGAATTTTAAACCGCTTGTATATCTTTCTGAACTCCTCCGCAAGGTGCGGGTACATAAGCTGTTTGGGAGACAGGTTCAGCGAGAATATAAGTTCGCTGTCCTCGGGGTGCTCCTTGTAGTGCTTGGTCTGCGTTTTAAGCATATGCTCGAACGCCCAGCTGCCTATCCAGTTGATATCGCCCGTCTGCTCCATTATCGGCAAGAACTTGAAAGGCGTCAGCACTCCCAGCGTGGGGTGCAGCCAGCGCACAAGCGATTCGTAAGCTATCGGCTTGTTCTTGTTTACGTCGTAAATAGGCTGGTAGAACAGCGTGAACTGGTGCTCAGATATAGCCGTCTTTATTTCCTGATACTGTTTGTATTCCTCGGTCTGCGTTTCGGCAAGCTCCTCCGAGTAAATCACAAACTTATTAAGTCCGCCCTTTCTTGCCGTAACCAGCGCAAGCTCGATATTCTGCAACATAGAAACCGCGTCGGCGCTGAATTCGTTGTTGCTCGCAATACCCAGGTTTACGTTGATATTGAGTTTAGCGCGCGTTAAAAGTGTTACGGGCTTGTTGCACTCGGAAATAGTAACCATAGCAATATTGGTCAAGCCGATATTGTCCATGTGCTCTTCGATATAAACGGCAAGCTTTTCGTCGTCGTAATCGCAGATTTTCGAACCGTGCGGTATTACGCGCACTATCCTCTCCCTGAGCATCTGCGTGATTTTCTTAACCTGCCTTTCGCCGAGCGACGACTTCATATCAGTCATGCCGTCAATCTGCACGAGCATTACCGAAAAGTGCGTGTCAGCCGTAGCAACGTCGTACTTGTGTTTCAAAAGCTCCTCGAAACCGGGACGGTCAAGCTCTTTTATCTTGTATTTTTCCGCAATCAGCCTGCGCCTGTCGCGCCTTATTCCGAAAAACAAGAACACGCACGCAACCACGCAAAATACAAAAAAGAGTATAACCAGAAGTATATACACGCCTTTATTCAGATTTAAACTTAGTAACGGGGTTAACATAACGCTCCTTAAAAATGCAATTTACTTGCCGTTTTTGGCTGCCGAAACCTTTTTGTAATCGAACGTGTCGACTATTTCAAGCGCGGCGTCCGGCTTCATCGACTTGCCTATTAACCAGCCCTGTATAGTGTCGCAGCCAAGATAATTCAGCATATCGAATTCCTGCGTGGTTTCTACGCCCTCGCAGATTGTCGTTCTGTTCAGAAGCTTCGCGATGTTTGTTATAAACTTTATTATCGCCTGGCTCTCTTTGCTCGTCAAAACGTCTTTGACGAATTCCTTATCGATTTTTATGGTCGATATGGGAAGCTTTTTGATGTAAAGCAGCGAGGAATACTCGGTGCCGAAGTCGTCGAGGTGCACGTTGATGCCCTGCGACGTCAGAATGTCAAGCTTTTTCAGCGTTTCGCTGAAATTGGTCATTAAGAAACTTTCGGTGATTTCAACGCAAATCGACCCGGGTTTCAGATTGTACTTTTTATAAATTTTCAAAAAGTTTTCGGTAAAGCCAGCCTGCATAAGCTGAACGGGCGATACGTTGAGCGATACGCTTACGTTTTTACCTTCCAGCTTTTTGGCAAACTGCATGCCAGTATCGAATATGAAGTCACCCAGCTGTACCATCGCGCCCGTGCGCTCGGCATAAGTTATGAACGAGAACGTGTCAACGTTGACGTTCCAGCTCTTTTTAACACGGAACAGCGCCTCAAAGCCCTCTATTCTCTCTTCCTTTATATTATACTGCGGCTGGTACTCCATTTCGAACGCGCCCTCGGCAAGCATCTGCTTGATGTCGTACGTGATGAAATACTTTTCGTACAGCTTTCTCTGCGATTCGTGATAGACGATATACTCGGCGATTTTCGTGTCCATTACGCGCTGGCGCGCCGCTTCGGCCGCCTTGTACGCGTGCTCGAAATTGAGCGGCTGCATACTCGCGTCGCACATCGCAAAGCCCGATTTGACGTCGAGCGTGAACAGGTTATCCTCCATTTTAAGAGGCGCGTTGATATATCTGAGTATATCTTCGAGGTCGGACATTAAAATGTCGAGCTTTTTGCCGTCGGGATAGGTCACGCCGATATAGCCGAAATCGAGCTCGTAGGCATAAGTGAACTTTTCCCTAGTCTTTTTTAAGATTATCCGTTGCAGGTCAACCGCCATCTGCTTGCCGAACAGCGTTTTAATTCTGTCGAGGTTACTTATAAACAGTACGCCCAGAAGCGTGCGCTTGCCCTTAGTCGTAAAGTTTTCGAAAACTTTGGATAAAGAAGCCGTCGTCTTGCCGTCCGAATCGAACTCGGCGATATTTTCCTCGCTTTGAATAAACGAATCCGCATTTACTATGTCGGCGCCGTATACAACAGAGCGTTTCGGTTGCGCGCTGATACGCATCGCGACAAGCCTGTCGCCGTAATTGCCGCTGAGACTTACAAGGCTCAGCGCTTTTTTGTCGAGCTTCTCGGGGTCGCTTATTTTCGAAGTCGTGGCAAATTCGTGCTTGAACGCGCCGTTGGAGTGCAGAATTTTACCCGTTTTATCTATCGTAATCTTATACTTGAAGTTATCCCTCTTTTCCCTGTTGCCCATCATATAGGCAAAGACTACGAAATCGGCGACAATGAGAACGCCCGCCGCAATCAGCACGCCTACCATATTGCCCAGAATGTTATCTATAATTTTCTGGCGTTCGGCAAAATCTTTGAAACAGCCTATGCGGTAACCGCTGCTGCCGATTGCCGATGGAACGAACACGTAATTAACGCCGCCTATGCTAACCTTAGCCGAAGCGTTGTATTTGAGCCCGTAATTTCCGATTTTGCCTGAAAGCTCCATACCGCCGTTCTCGATAATCGTGCCCGAATCGGTAAAGATAATATAGTAGTCGAAATCGGAATCCGCCTTGCACTTTTCAATTATTTCGGCACGGTTACCGTCAATAGCCTCTCCAAATTCGGTACTGATTTTTTCAGAAAGAGATTTTGCTTTCTGCCCGAATGCGGCGTATTCCTGCTTGTAGGTTTTAGAAGAAAACTGAGAGTAAATAAAAAGACCTGCCGCGACTTCGATAAGAATTATAATCGCAACAAAAATCAAAAGCTTTAATACGGAAGACTTATTCAGTTGAGGTATATCTTTTTTCTTTTTTTTCACTGACTTTCCCCCGCCGCAACTACTGTACGGTATAATACATAATACATTATATCATTTTTACGGTGATTGTCAAGACAGCAAATAAAAAAAGCGGCCGCAAATGCAGCCGCTTTTTGGTACTCCCGACGGGAATCGAACCCATAACTAACCCTTAGGAGGGGTTTATTATATCCATTTAACTACGGAAGCGGAATTATTAAAGCTATTTAATAATACAACAGCCGCAGTTAAAAATCAACTTTTTTGCGCACCGTAAAAAACTTTACTTGCGCTTTTTGTTCCATAAAACGTTAAACAGTACGTACAGGGCAATCAAAGCCGCAATGCTGAGTATCACTACAAGATAACAGACCCATATCTCAACTTTATTGCCGAAAAAGCTTAAATCCGCGTCGATTGAGCCCCTTATGCTGTCGATGACCTCACTATTCCAGCCCTGCGATTGCATTTCCCTGAAAGTTCCGTTCATAATGTGGTTGCGTATGAGCGCGGTGCCGTAAGTTCCTGGCAGAAAACCGAATATGTTCTGCAACACACTACCGTACTCGCTTATCGGCATATACGCTCCGCAGATAAATCCGTAACCCGCGCTTACTATCGTGCCCACCGCCTGCATCTGCCCCTGCGAGCTTAAAAAGTAGTTGATTACCGACGACAGCGCCGTGCCGAACATAACGAGAAGCACAACGTCGAGTATCGAAAGCAATATGTCGCCGAAGCTTAAATACCAACCCGAACACGCAATGTAGATAAGTCCTCCGCCCAGAGCGACAAGGCACACAATTAAAGTAGCCGCCGCAGTCGACAGATAGTATCCGAGAGCATGCACGTACCCCTTTGCCGGAGTTATTAAAAGGTCGTTTCTCGCTCCCGTAACCTTATCCTGCACCATTAAAAGATTTGAGCAGAATGCAACCGTAATACAGCATACGGCAAGCAGCGACGAACAGAGCTGCCCCGCAACGAAACCGTTAATCAGCTTGTCGGGCACGGGTACTCCGTCGAGCGCGCTTAAAAAACTGTTCTTAAAAACTCTTGCCAGAAACACAACGTACAGAACAAGCAGAATTATGGGCGTTATGAGCGAGGAAATAAACATTCCCTTGTCCTTGAAAAATACCTTGCAGTTACGCTTTACGGAAAAAATAAGTCCGCTCATTTTACATACCTCCGCCGAGATTTTTGCCTGTAACGGCGAGAAAGACGTCGTCCATCTTGCCCTTTACCACTTCGTAATCGGTAAACAGTTCGGGATATTTTACTATCAGTGCAGTCGCCTCCGCGCTGTCCTTTACCGATATTCTGAACGCGCCCGAAACGCTTTCATACTTCAAGCCGAGTGCGGCAACGCTCTCCTCGGTAAGTCCGTACACCGTTATAAAATCGCCAGTGTATTTGTTTTTGAGTTCCAAAGGCGTGCCTTCGGCAACGATTTTTCCGCTGTCTATTATCACGACGTAATCCGCGTCCGCCGCCTCTTCCATATAGTGCGTGGTCAGCAGTACGGTGACGTTGTCTCTGCGCCTTAGCGTATCCACTACCGTCCAGATTGTCTTTCTCGTCTGCGGGTCGAGCCCAGTAGTAGGCTCGTCGAGAATTAATATTTTAGGTTTGTGGATAAGCGCACGCGCAATGTCCACCTTCCTTTTCTGACCGCCCGAAAGTTTGCCGAGCGTTCGCTTTAATACGGGCTTTAAATCCAATAGCGCGCTCAGCTCGTCAAGCCTTTCTTTGAATTTCGCGCCGCTTATTCCGTAAAGCGCCGCCCTGTATTTGAGATTGTCGATGACGGTAAGAGATTTGTCGAGCGCGGAATTCTGAAACACCACGCCCAAATCGCGCTTTACGCTGTTGATATCCTTATTTATGTCCGTGCCGTTGACTTTAACCGTACCGCCGTCCGCCTGCAACTGACCGCAGATTATAGAAATGGTCGTACTCTTGCCCGCGCCGTTAATGCCCAGAAATGCGAAAAGCTGACCTTCGCTCACACTGAAACTCAGTCCGTTTACCGCGTGCACTTCCTTGAAACTTTTGTTGAGATTTTCGATTTCTATTACTTTTTCCATAATAACTACTCACTCATAATGGTTTTTAAATTTGTTTTACCTATACGCCGCGCGTAGAACAGATTGAGCGCCTCGTACGCAACGATAAAAACTGCCAGACATATTCCGAACGCTTTCCAGTCGAACGCGTAGTGCACAGTTCCCTCAACCGACGAGAACACAATGTTTACCATAACGTACAGCACGCCCCACTGATACACACAGCCGATTGCAAAGCCGATGACCGCGGGGATATGATACAACCCCAGCACCGCAAGTCCGCTTTCTTTAAGGCTGTAACCGTTGGCTTTGAGCATTGCTATGGTCTTTGCATTGCCGCTTACCACCGAGCTCAGCGCCAAAAGCAGCGACATTGCCGCAAGTATCAGCCCGATGATGAGTATCATATACCCCACCATGTCGCTTGCATACGTGCGCATGGATAACCCCATCTGCGTCATTGTCGAGAAACAGAAGCACCCGAAGCCTACGAAAAACACGAGCAACTTTCTCTCATTATACACGCAGAACGCAAGCTCGGTCAAAAAATTTCTGTCACTTTCGGATTTCTTTACCTTTATGCGCCGCGTTCTTTCCACGCCTTTTATAAGTGAAAGCGCGGGCGCTCTTAATTTGATGTACGCAATCAGCACCGACAGCGCCGAATAAAAAACCGTGGGCGCAATTACCGTTAAAAGCAATACGGGGTGATAGTGCAAAATAACGTCAGGTATTATGTCGCCGTCGTTCTGCCCTGCGTAGAACCTGACCATGAGCGCCCAGCTTAACGCGTATCCCGCCGCTGCGCCTATAAACACGCAAAGTCCGAAAACGGCGCAACCGACCGCAACTTTAAAGTCGCTGTAACCAAGCGCCTTCAAAATGCCGAACCTCGCGGAGTTCTGCCTGATATAGTGACCTATATAAAAGACAAGCAGAACTGCCGAAGTAAGTCCGAGGCAACCTCCCGTTACGGAGCAGACTACCTTACTGTTCAATTTTAATGCCGTATACGCAACCTGTTGCTTATCCGAAACTTCGCCTGCGATAGCATTCAAATCGATAGCGTAGTTCAGAAACAGATTACATACAAAAACCGCACAACACACGGTTATTATTACGCCTACGAATTTGAGCGCGTCCTTAAAACTTACGGTCATAGTTTACCACCCTATTTCGTACGCGCCCTCGGGCGTCTGATTGCGGGTTATATCAACTATAACTCCGCTGTTCAAGCGTATGACCGTGTTCGCCGTTTTTGCTATATTTTCGTTGTGGGTTACGGTTATCAGCGTGAACCCGCGCTCTTTTTGCAGTTTTAAAACGTAGTCCAAAAGCTGTCTGCCCGTAACTTCGTCGAGCGGCCCGTCGGCTCGTCCATAAACAGCACTTTGGGAAGCTTCGCCAAAGCCCTTGCAACCGCCACGCGCTGTTGCTCGCCGCCAGAAAGCTGTCGCGGGTATTTGTTCAGTTTATCGCCCAAGCCCAGACTTTCGATTATGCCTTTATAGTCCTTATTATTCGCCAAATCCGCGCCCATACGCACGTTTTTATCCACCGTCATATCGGGCAGAAGATAATACTGCTGAAACACAAAACCGACGTTATCACGCCTGAACGCAGTGAGTTCCTTGTCGGAAAGACGGGTTATTTCGTTGTCGCCGTAGAATATTTCGCCCTCGTCTACCCTTTCCAGCCCGCTTAAAACGTTTAAAAGCGTAGACTTGCCCGAGCCCGACGCGCCTAAGATTACGACGTTGTCGCCGTCCTCTACAGATAAATTTATACCTTTAAGTACTGTTTGTCTGTTGTCGGTCGTGCCGTAAGATTTCACAATTCCCTTTGCTTCAATCATTTGCCGTCCCCCTTAATCTGTTTGAGCATACTCATAAACGCAAAGGTCAGCCTTTCGCTTATCTCTTCGTCGGTGAACGCGCAGGAGTTCGTAACGCACAGCGCGGCTATTCCGTGAGTGTAAATGTTTATATCCTTATGAAGCTTTCTCGCCGTATCTTCGTCGAGCGACCAAGTACTCATAAGCGCGCCTATAATTTTGGAATTGTTATCGTCGAGCAGTACGAAGTTATCCATACCGCCGCGGCTTTCGGACATATACAGCACGCGGAAAAGGTTGGGCTCTTTTCTCGCAAACTCGATATACTTCAAGCCCGCGCCCTTGAACGGGAACGGTTGCTGTTTCAAGCCCTCGGCGATATAACCGTCATACATTAGCTTTGCCTGCTTTACAACCTCGCCGCGCACCTCTTCCATATTTTCGAACACGGAAAAAATAGGCGCAACCGAACTGTTTAATTGTTCGCTTAATGCCCGCGCGGTAAGCGCGGGCATACCCGCCGCACGGACTACCTCCGTTGCGGCGGCAATAATTTTATCCCTTGAAAATTTGACTTTCGGCGGCATATTACCCTCGCTTTTTTAAATAACACTTGTTATATAACATATATTATATTCAATAATTAGTTTTTGTCAACAAAAAAAAGCAGACTTCAATTAAGAAGTCTGCCTGTAAGTTTTTATTTTAAATTACTTCAACTCTGCGAAGTACTTGATAGTTCTTACCATCTGGGACGTGTAAGAATTCTCGTTGTCGTACCAGGAAACAACCTTTACAAGGGTTGTGCCGTCGCCGAGGGGCATGCACTTGGTCTGGGTTGCGTCGAACAGCGAGCCGTAGGTGATGCCGATGATATCGCTGGAAACAACTTCGTCCTCGGTGTAGCCGTAGGAAGCGCTGGAAGCCGCCTTCATTGCAGCGTTTACGCTTGCCGCGTCAACCTCGCCTTCGCAAACCGCGATAAGCTGGGTAAGCGAACCGGTGGGAACGGGTACGCGCTGTGCGCAGCCGTCAAGTACGCCGTTGAGCTCGGGAATTACAAGGCCGATAGCCTTAGCCGCGCCCGTCGAGTTGGGAACGATATTAACAGCCGCCGCTCTCGCTCTTCTCAAGTCGCCTTTGCGGTGAGGTCCGTCGAGTACCATCTGGTCGCCGGTGTATGCGTGAATGGTCGTCATATAGCCCTTCTTGATTTTGCAGAGCTTGTTGAGCGTTGCAGCCATGGGAGCAAGGCAGTTGGTCGTGCAGCTTGCCGCGGAAATAACCGTGTCGCTTGCCTTCAAAGTATTCTCGTTTACGCTGTAAACAACCGTGGGCAAATCGTTGCCTGCGGGTGCGGAAATAACGCACTTCTTAGCGCCCGCCTTGATGTGTGCGGAAGCCTTTTCTTTGGAGCAATAGAAGCCCGTGCATTCCAAAACAACGTCTACGCCTACGTCTCCCCAAGGAAGGTTTGCCGCGTCTTTCTCGGCATAAATTTTAATAGTCTTGCCGTTTACAGTGATGCTGTCCTCGCCCGCAACTACCGTTTCGGCGTACTTGTATCTGCCCTGGGCAGAATCGTACTTCAAAAGGTGAGCAAGCATTTTGGGGCTCGTCAAATCGTTGATAGCTACGATTTCATAACCCTCCGCGTCGAACATCTGTCTGAACGCAAGACGACCGATACGACCGAAACCGTTGATAGCAACTTTTACATTAGCCATAGTTATATTCCTCCGAATAAAAAATTATTGACAATTAGTATGCCGTAACCAAAGTTTCCCAAAGTTACCAGCGTCGTCATTATAACAAATCGCCGCAGTTAAGTCAACAAAATATCAAACCTATACGAGTTATTTTTTTATTAACAAATTTTAAAATATACTTGAAATTTGCAACCTTTTGAATTATACTTAATTACGGTATATTTATTACCTTATATATTTATGATAACGGAGGTTTTCTATGGGATTGGTTTCGGCTAAGGAAATGCTTGAAAAGGCAAGAGACGGTAAATATGCGGTAGGTCAGTTTAATATTAACAACCTCGAATGGACAAAGTCCATTTTACAGACCGCGCAGGAGTTACAGGCTCCCGTAATTTTGGGCGTATCCGAGGGCGCAGGCAAATATATGACCGGCTTTAAAACGGTTGCGGATATGGTTAAGGCGATGATTGAGGAAATGCATATCACCGTTCCCGTCGCTCTCCACCTTGACCACGGCACCTACGACGGCTGCTATAAATGCATTAAAGCGGGCTTCTCGTCCATTATGTTCGACGGCTCCCACTTCCCCATCGAAGAAAATATCGAAAAGACCAAAGAGCTTGTTGCAGTTACCAAACAGCTCGGCTTATCGCTTGAAGCGGAAGTCGGCGCTATCGGCGGCGAGGAAGACGGCGTTATAGGCAAAGGCGAATGCGCCGACCCCGAAGAGTGCAAAAAGATTGCCGATTTGGGCGTAACTATGCTTGCGGCAGGTATCGGTAACATTCACGGAAAATACCCCGCTAACTGGGAGGGCCTCAGCTTCGAAACGCTTTCCGCGGT
Organism: uncultured Lachnospiraceae bacterium; assembly: GCA_964494605.1. Classification (GTDB taxonomy): domain Bacteria; phylum Bacillota; class Clostridia; order Christensenellales; family Pumilibacteraceae; genus UBA10677. Next base: position 89 of record CAZBTB010000011.1, on the reverse strand, counting down.
TAAGGCTAAGGTCGGCGATATGCCCCTCGTCCTCCACGGCGGCACGGGTATCCCCACCGATATGATTAAAAAGGCTATTTCCCTCGGCG
>CAZBTB010000010.1:0-14044 GCA_964494605.1 uncultured Lachnospiraceae bacterium | reverse complement strand
CACCACACAGTTCGGAATCCTGATGAAATTCTCTGTCAACGCCACCTGCGTGTACGTCAACAACGTTCTGAAGAATTCCGAAGTAACGATAAACGACCTCGGTCTTACCAAATCCGACTGCGTCAAAATAACCCTTGCGATAAAGGACGACGCCGTGCACAAGGGCGGCATGAACATCTTCGGCAAGTCTTTCGGCGACTATCCGCAGGCAATAGTAATGACTTTGAAATAAATCCATAATAAAAAAGACGTGCATCACACACGCCTTTTTCATTATCGGCAATTAGGTTTATTTCTTTTTTGCAAAATACTCATTGACGGGCGACACCGCGAAATCGCGGTACTCCGCTTTCAATTTGCCCGTTTTTCCGTCGACAAGCTCGCCGAAAATATCGACGTATTCCCAACCGAACAAATCGGCTGCTTGCTTTAGCATTATGTTTATCTGTCTTGCCTCGGAGTTACGGTAATCGGGAATATCCGCGCCGTGCTCCATTGCCGGATAGGAAAAGACGGTGGTTTTAATCCCCTTCTCTTTCAAAAACCGACCCAATTTTTCAAGCGCGGGTTTAATCTTACCGAGCCGTTCGGATTGTTTTCGCTCAACGTTTTGTGCGTTGTCGTAGCAATGGTCGAAGCCTATAATCTCCGAAACCGAAAACTGAATGAACAGTTCTTTCAAATCGTATTTATTACAATAATTAAAAATCTCTTCCGTTTGTTCGGAAATAAACTGCTCCGAGAAACAAACATTCGATAAACCATCGGGCAAATCGTACCTTGTATACCCGTCGCATACAAACAGCTTGGAAACGTTTTCTTCAAGCCCGAGCGCGGGATAATTCCAAACGGGATTGCTCCAAGCCTTATTACCGTCCTTATCGGTCAGAAGCACGTAAAAAACTTTACGGTGACTTGGGCGCAGAATAAATTCCGCCTCTGTCAGATCGCCGTTTTCGGAGTAAGCCGCGCGCACATTCTCGCCGCCGATAATGCGCACGGATTTAACGGGACTGCACTTTACGCGCAACTTGCCGTTTTCCACGCTAAGCTCCTCGATAGTCGGTCCGCACGACGAATAGAATTTCCCGTTTTTCAACGCACCGATTATCCCGCCGTAAGAAAAATCGTCCGTACACACGTAAACCGCCGCCGGCAGTGCCCCGCCGCATTCATCGATATTGTGAAAGTCGTTTGATGCGACGCAATAAAGCTTTTTACCGTGGCGTATCATTTCGCGGTATGCCGCGCCGTCCTCTTCCGTCGATAGGATACCGCCAGTATTCCAGACTTCCATAGCGAACAATCCGTCGATATTCAGATAATCTTCGGGCGCAACGAGCGACCACACGGGGTGGTTGTACGTTACCAAAAATCCCTTTTCTTCAGCGCGTCGGATCGCTTTATTTATCCATTCGGGCGTATTCGCTCTGTACTCGGGCGGCTCGGAGCATTTGATTTTTCCTATAAAACGTTTTGCACCTTTCTGAAAGATAAACGCCGGGTTATAAAACAGCATTTCGTCCGTATCGGGAGACGTGGCAATAAAATTAAGATGCACTTGCTTGCAAAAATTCTTCTCGTCCGCCGAAAAAGGCGCAAGGTTCAGTTCATAGCCGTTAAGCGCGATAAATTCCTCGTCGGTCAATTCGTTATGTCGAACAAACACGTCGTGGTCGGTAAACGCCACAACGGAATAACCGAAGCTCTTATACAGCTTTTTCACTTCCTCGGGCGAATTTACACCGTCCGAACAATCGGTATGCAAGTGCAATTCGGTTTTGTATTGCGGAACCGAGTTATCTATAAAATACAGCCTTTTTGCGCTTTTCAAAACACTATCCTCCGAGATACTTTGATTATAAGAAAATACCATATTAACAAAACATTGTCAAGCATCCGGATTATTTTCGCGGCTGTTTTTTCTTTTCTATGTACTCTTGAAAAGCATAATATGAGTTTTTGGGAATACGCTCCAGCGTTTCGAAATCGACGTAGACCAGCCCGAAACGCTTGGTGTAGCCGCTCAGCCACTCGAAGTTGTCAAGCAGACTCCAGACGAAATAGCCGCGAATGTCCGTGCCGTCCTCTATCGCCTTTTCCATAGACTTAAGATGACGGTTTATATAGTGGACTCTGTTCTCGTCATGGACGCGTCCGTCGTCGAATACCGCGTCGTCGTAGCATGCGCCGTTTTCGGTTATGTAAACGGGTTTTTTGTAGCGTTCTTGTAAGAACCTGCAATTCCAATACAGCGCTTCGGGGTGAACTCGACTGCCCATTGCCGTTTTCTCCTCGCCGGCAATCTCCTTGACTTCGTTGCCGGTCTCGTCTAACGGTGTACCTCCGTAATTATTGTAGCAAATTATGTTTGCCGTATTCTCGATCCTCTTCATATCGTCGACGGAAATACTCGCCGCGAACTCGGGATAATCTTTTAACACGAACTCGGGATAGCAACCTAAATACACGGGGTCGAGATATGTGGCGACGCACTCCGAAAAGCTCGGAGAGAAGAAAAATTTATTCTTAGCCGCCGCTATACCCTTTTCGGTTTTTACGGTGGGGAATTGCTCGAAGGTACTCATTGCTATACCCAAGTTTTCGCCGCCGGCTTTCATAATTACTTCGTAGGCGTTGGCGTGACCGAGAAGCATATTGTGAATACACTTAAGCGTCTGTACGTCGTTAAGCCGATACCCGGGCGCAAAAGCTCCCGAACGGTAACTGCTGTGAACGGCGTTTATAGGCTCGTTTACCGTGATATAGTCCTTTACTCTGTCGCCCAATCTGTCCGTCAGAACGCGTGCGTACTCGCCGAACCATTCGGCTACGTCGGGATTGCGGTATCCTCCGCGCTCGACAAGCGCTTCGGGCATATCCCAATGATACATTGTAAGAAAGGGAGAAATCCCGCGCTCCAAAAGTCCGTCGACAAGCCGCTCGTAAAAGTCAAGTCCGCTCTCGTTTATCTTGCCCACACCGTCGGGCAGAACTCTGGCCCACGCCGTCGAAAAGCGGTACGAATTAACGCCCAGATTTTTCAACAGGTCCAAATCCTCGTTCATTCTGTGATAATGGTCGGCGGCAACAAGCGCATTGCAATCGTTAAAAACAGTATTGCGACGCTCGCAAAAGCTGTCCCAAACGTTTTTGCCGCGATCGAATGCGCCCTCTATCTGAAACGCCGACGTCGATGCGCCGTATAAGAATTTTCTATCGGATTTGTCTTTACCGAAGCAGTCCATAATTCCGTCCTATTTTTCAATATAGTATATTTCGTCGATGTAGACGCACTCGCCGTAAGTCGCGTAGGGAAACCTCACAAATATGCCGTTTACAACGCTTGCCGCGGTTGTCTCAAACTTTTCGGTAATCTCCGCTCCCGTAACGCTTCGCACATTCCATACGTTTTTGCCTGCCATGAGCCAGAATGAGTCGCTCGTAAACGTTCCGTCGAGCTTAAACCCTAACGCAAGCCGCGTTTCCCGTCCGCCGTTTATGTAAACCACAACGCCGACAGACTGTATTTTACTTAACTCGATCGGCTGAGAAAACCCGACGTAAAACCCGTCGCGATCGCCCTGAGCCGTGCCGTTACTGCCCGCTCCCACGTCGTACTTTAATAAGCCGTTGAATCCGCCGAACGCGCTCGCCCAAGACTTAACGCCGTTGTTCGTGCCGAAGTTACCCGTCGGCTGAGCCTTGACATTGTCAAGGTCGTCGGGCGAAGAAAAGGCGCTGATCGTAACCCGATTGCGTTCGACAACGTTAAGCGTGGCTTTAAACGACTCACACTCGTAAGTTCTGTCCTTAAGCGTAAACGTCACCGAATACACGCCCGCGGGCAAGGTAACGGCGTTGCCGTCCTTGCCCTGAGCGCTATAATTGTTGTCGTACACCGTAAACGCAATTTCGAGATCGACGCTCTTACCGTCCTTATCGCTGAGCGAAGGGAACTTAACCGTGTACTTCTCGCCTGCGTAACAGCTTTGGAAGCTATCGCCCGTAAAATGCAAGCCCTCGTAAGTCGGCTTTAATACTTCTCCGCCCTGCTGTCCGTCCTCTCCGTCGGATTTATCGGGCTTGACTACGCACCCGAAAAGAAACGTGCAACAACACAGCAAAGCGATTATCGTTGCGGCAATTCTTTTCAATCCGGTAACCTTTTTTATTATAACTGATTTATCCGAACAAAACAATGGTATAATTTCTCCGTTTTTTGCGCTTTTTTATTTCCGTTTACTCTGCAGGTACAAACTCGATATAGTCTATGTAAACTTCGATATTGGCGGCGTTGTCTCTCGTTATCTCGATAGACTTCAAGGTAGTTATGTCTTGATAGCTTTCGTTCTTGCTTGCTTTTATCAGTGCAAGCACATCGACTACGGTATACGAACCGTAGCCTGCCCAATTAAGGCCGGCGCCTACGCCGTTTGCCATAAACTGAACCTGATTCCCACTAGCATGAACGGTTTTTATTCTTACGTTTATTGCGCTGTACTTGGTCAAATCGAGATTATCGAAGGTTATTTTAATGCCGCTTTGCGTGCTTCCGCCGTATGTCGAAGCCATGCCCTTAAGCGCATAGCCGTCGGTAGCGTCGGTATCGGCGACTATTCCCAATACTTTGCCTTTTGCAACCGTACTGACGGTGTCAAGGTCGTTGTCGGTCGCCGACGAGAAATCATAATTTACCGTGGAGTAGTCAACCTTGATAATTTTAATACTGTCGACGAAAATCTGAATGTTAGCAACGTTTCGTGCAATCTGAACGGAGCTGATCGTAGTAGCGGTAATATAATCCGTAATGTAAAGGTCGGTGTATGACGCGTATTCGCCGTAGGCAAATCCGCTGCTGCTGTCGCCGTTAATGTAAAAGCTTACTGCTCCGCCGACTGTTTTTACTCTTACAATGATACTGCGGTACTCGGTTAAGTCAAGATTACCGAAGCTTATACTTACGCCGTTTGCGCCACCCGGGACAGTGGTTGCCTTTAACGCAAAGCCGCCTGTCGCATCGCCATCCGCTACAATGCCGTTAACCGTTCCGCCGGCGTAAGAAGAAACGAGATACATGTCCTTATCGGTCTCACTCGAAAAATCGTAATTTATCTCCGACTTCTTTACCAGCGTAATGCTGTCGATATAGATTTCGATTCCCGCAACACTCGATCTGAATATTTCCAAAGAAGAAAGAACGGTTTCGCCCGTGTTCTTTTCTATGAATTTGGCAAGTAAGTCAACCGTCGTATAGCTTGCATAAGCTCCGTAGCCCCAGTCCGAGCCGCCGTTAAGCGACAGCGAAACTCTGCCGCTGTCCGCCCCTGCCGTTCTGAATATCAGCCGGATTGCCGCATAATCGCTTATATTCAGCTCGCCGAAACGGATTTGAACGCCCACGTTATTGTCGAATACAGTAGTGGCTTTAAGGGCAAAGCCGTCGGCAGCTGCGCTGTCTGCTACAATGCCGTTTACAGTGCCGCCGTTATATGCTGCCACAGCAACGATGTCGGTGTCGTCTAAGCTACCGAAGTCGTAGTCAAGCTCGGAATAGTCGGGAATTTCGACAAACTTTATGCTGTCCACATAAATCTCTATATTGTTCAACATAGCTCTGCCGATAGACAACGTGGACAACATATCGATTTCATGTTCCTTCATTTTCGCAAGTAACGATACGTCGGTGTAGGTTGAATACGTACCGTAAGTCAAACCGACACCGTTTGCCTCTATCTGTACGCCGTTTGTTGTACGTAATCTTATAACAATATCAAGGTAATCGTTTACGTCGATATCATTAAAGAAAATCTGTATACCCGAAACGTCGTTATGAAGACCGGTTATGCCCTTAAGCGCGTATCCGCCCGTAGCATCGGAGTCGGCAACGATACCCACTACCGTTCCGCCGTTATGTGACAGCGCAGCGGTTAGATCGGGGTCGTCGGCGCTACCGAAATCGTAGTCCACTTCCTCATAGTCGGGAACGGGAATAAACTTGACGTAATCGACGTACATCTCTATGTCGCCCACCGACTGTCTGCCGATAAGGAGCGTAGAAAGCGTATCCATATCCCTTGCCTCAAGTAAGGCTTTTACACTGATTTCGGTGTAATTTGCGTACTCACCCCAGCCGCCGACATACGTGCCGTTTGCGGAAAAACCGACTTGGTCGGAAGTCCTGACGCGGATAATAATGTCGAGGTAATCGGCAATTTCAATATCGTTAAACGCAATCTCTAGACCGGACGTTGCTTGCATATTTAGCGCGGTTACGCCCTTAAGCGCATAACCGCAAGTAGCGTTATTATCCGCTACGATGCCCGCAACGGTAGCGCTGCCTGCCGACGAAACTGCATAATAATCGAGGTCATCAACTTCGGAGAAATCGTAATCGAAATCGTCAAAGGTTACCGACTGATTGAGGATTCTGTCGAGATACAAAACCGCACCGCTCGTTGTCTGCTCGCGTCTGAGGAAACGCACGGTCATGGAGACGACGTTTTCGCAACCGGTGAGTATCTCGGAAATACTATCGGCGGGGACTACAACCGTTGCCCACTGCCCGACGTATGCCGAGGGATTGAGCGTAACCCAGATAAAGTTGCTCTCGCCGCGCTTGGTATCGGTAAAGTTGACGGTCATGGTGACAAAAGGCTCTTCGCAGTATATCTTGAATGCGAGCATATTAAAATCGCTTGCGCTCATTCTCTCGAAGAACGTGAAAGAGAATCCGTCGCGCGCCTGCTTGTCGGACGTTGTGCTCGGGTCGGTGTTTGACGTAAATTTGAGTGCGCTACCGCCCGTAAACCCTGCGGCAATCTCCGCATCGACGTCCGAAGAGGTAACGAGCACAGCCGAGCTGTTAAAGGTTGTGTAGTCTTTGGACGTAGCCGCGCCCACTCTCTCCATATAACCGGCATCGTCGAACACGGCAATCGCACCGGGCTGCAGATCCTCGTCTATCCATTTTTCCACTGCGTCGTCGTAACCGATTGAATCGATAAAGACGTCGGTATCCTCTTCCGCCATGAGCTTAACCTTAATAGCGGTAAGAATATAGTCCTCGGTGTAAAGCCCGTAGGGGTCGAATCCTATCGTCTTGTAATCCGCATATCCGCCGAAACGCCAGCTTAAGTCGTAGTACGTTCCGTCGTCCACGTTGTACACCTCGAACGTATCGATAACGTTTTGCGCTTTTACGGTAAAGTTGATAGCAGACGTGTCGATAATCTCGACAGATTTTCCCTTGGTGAAGGTCATATCGTACTCTTCGCCCGCTTTGAGCGAAATCTTAAGCGCTTTGACCTCGCCGTCGGTCACAACGTCCATTTCGGGAACAGCGCTCGTCGACGCCAGAATAACGTTACTTAAGTATCCCGCTTCGTTAAAGTCCCAGATGCAGTTAGGGTCGACGTCGGTATCCTCGAACGCGCCCACAATGTTGAACCCCGCCGTAATCTCGTTGGAGTTGCCCACGTTGTCTTTAAGCGTTGCGACAACCTTAAACGAACCCGCAACGCCCGCCTCGAAGCTGTAGCCGCCGTCGAACGGAACGACCGTTTCGCCGTTCGTATCTTTATTTATCAGCTTAATGCTCGAATTGTCGTAGTCTAAGTCGGCAGGCAGTCCCGACGGAACGATACTTACCGTCTGACCTATCTGATACGTGCGGTTGAGTCCGATAAACGTAAGCGTGGGCACGATCGTATCGAAGCACTTGATCGTGTAGCTGAGCTCCAGCGTTTTGTCGCCGTCAGTCGCCGAATAGTCAACCTTATAGACCTCGCCGTGCTGCATGGTGAGCGTAGACGGCTTTTTATTGCCCTCGCCGTCGGTTATGGTACGCGTGACAACGTAATCTTCCTGAATGTTGCCCTCTTCGTCCACGACCGCCGCCATGGGAATGCTCGCGCTCTCGCGCGCCTCGGTCGTAATGGTTTTGCTGGTTTCGTCGACGGTAATGTTTTTACCCTCGCCCAAGACAAGGCGAACACCCGAGCTTTCGGGCGCACAGCCTACTATGCACAGCCCGACAACCAGGCTGAGCAAAAAGCAAAACAGTGTGATAATTTCTTTCCTTTTCATATTCTACCCCCGAATAAATAATTTTTCATAAAATTCTCCTTTGAGTCTATACAAAACCGCATTTGAAAGCGCAGACGCCGCGTAGACGGACAACAGGTGATTTGCCGCCGGGGCGCGTACAATGAAGTACGTAACCGACGCGGCAATATCACACGTAGTTCGTATACGCGGATGTATCCGCTTTCAAATTTAACCTACAGAAGTAATTACATTATTCCACCGCTCGCTCAGCGTTTTATCGTTATCGTCGAGAAAATACTGTGCGCTCTTGCCCGTATAGAGACCTTGCGAGAAGTACAGGCTCGCGAAAAACCGCCAACTGCCGTAAAGCGTGTACGGCGTGGTAAGGTCGGTTACTTTAATCGATTTGTTAAACGAGCTGCGAATCGATTGTGTGAACTTGGTGGTTTCGGCACCGAATTTGCCCTCGTTGTCATAGGGCGAAAGCAAGCCGTTAAGGCTGTCGGAGTACACCGCCGACGCTGCGTCGGACGCCATGTACTTTAAGAATTTTTTGGCAAGCTCGGGATTTGAGCAGTTCGCGGGAACGGTCATGATCTGCTGACCGTGCGTGCTCCATACCATGCGGCGCACCTCGAGCAAATACTCGTAGTCCTTGTCGCTCAAGTAGCTCGGTTTTGTTCCGCTCGTTCCGTCGATAACGGTGTCGATGTACTTAATGCACTCGACGAGCTGCTCTTCGGAGTTTACGCTGTCGCAGTTGTCGATAACCGCGCTGTTGATCGGCGTGCGCATAAACCTTACGTCCAACTCGACAACCTCTTCGTATCTTCCGATTTCGCCCCACAGCCAATCGCCGTTGATCATGAACGCCGTGCCTTTTTTGCCGTTTACGGTTTTTGCGTCGGGCTGAGCGGTGTAGCCTATAAAGTACGCCTGCGCCTGCTTGAACGTCATATTACCCGCACTTTCGGGAACGTAGCCGTTAGAGCCGTCGTATTTCATGAGCGTCGTGAGCGGCTCGAGTGCACTGCGACGGGCATTTTCCATAGCGTCTTTGATTTCGCTGTACTGCGCAGCCTTTTTCTTTTCGCCCGTATTGTCGGTGTATGTAATATTGAAGTAATCGCAGAAAGCCTCGTAGCCCAAGTACTGAGCCGTCCAAATATCGCGAAGCCACACGGCATACTCTGCGTCGGTGTTGTTGGTGTACACGAACGACCAGGCGTTTCTTGCCTTAACCTCGTTGCAGAACGAAACCAAGCCGTTTGTCGTCACGGGCAGCTCGTAGTTGTTTGCTCCGAACACCGCGTCGAGATAAACCTTATTGTACACAAGACCGGTCTGACCGAAATGCACGGGCATTTGATAGTACCTGCCGTCGACGTCAAACGTGTCGGCAACCTCTCCGAGCTTTTCCTTGATGGTTTTCGTGCCGTCCTCTTCGTAGGCATAGCCGTCGTAAACGTCGGTAAGCTCCAACACTTTGCCTTGAATACCCATTTTGTCATAGGACGAAATCGAGATAATAACATCGGCGACATATCTGTCCGCATTGAGCTGCGACTGCTGTTCGGAATACAATTTGACCGGCTCGATATGATAGTCGGTGCCGGGGTTCTGAGCCTTAAAGCCCTTGGCAATGTTGTCGATTACCGCCGTGCCGTAACCGCCGTCGAACACGTTGATTTCGAGCGTGTTTTTGTTTTTCGGACCTTTACCGCCGCCGCTCGGATCGCACGCCGCGCACGCTACCGCCATAACTGCCGCGAGCAATCCGCAAAGAATTTTAACCGATTTTTTCATTTTTCTCTCTCCTTGTTAAATATTGTCGGCTTCAGCCTTTTAAGCCGCCGCTTATGTCTATGTTGATAAAGTATTTTTGGAATCCCGCGAAAATCGCAACAACGGGGATTATGCTCAATACCACGCCCGCAAGCAGAAGCGGATAGTTTTCGTCCGCTTTACTAAGCTTATAGAAGTACAGTCCTGCGGCAAGGCTCGGGAACTTATCAAGGTACAGAATAAACGTCATGTACTCGTTCCAGTTCGCGATAAACGACGTTATGACCGTTGCGGTGATAATGCCCGACAGTTGCGGAAGCATAACCTTAAAGAACACCTGAAAGTGATTAGCGCCGTCTAAATACGCAGCTTCGGGGTAGCTAGACGACAGACCTTTGCAAGCCGAATAGTAAATGAGGAAGTTTGCCGTACCCGAAAGGTTTGTAATAAGTATCGCGGGGCTGTTGGTAAGATGCAGAAAATCATACAGCTTGTAGGTTGCGGGAAGAGCTCCAACGACCACGAGCATCATTCTTAAGATTACGACGAAATAGATAAGGTCGCGCCCCGGGAACTTGTACCTTGCGACTATATAGGCGAATAATACCGACGTAGTAACCTGTAAAAAGATATTGCCCGTCGTCACCCATATAGTGTTCCACAGCATACCCAGCATATTGGTTTCTTTAACGTTGAAATCGGTAAACACCTTTGCGTAAATACTGAAGTTTTTGAACGGATGTTTCGCTAAAGAAACCTGATCGAGTTCGTAAACGAGAGGATCTTTGAGCGAGTTGTTGATCAGCCAGAACAAGCAGTAAAGCATACTCAACGACCACAGCGCGAGGAATACGAACAGAACTATATGGAATACGCTTATTCTTTTACGGAAAAGTTTTTTAGTACTCATGTCCGCACCTCTAATATTCAATGTTGGCGTTGATTTTGCCCACCAACCACCTGAATCCGAACACTATGGGTAAGCCCGCAAACGTCATCACAAGTCCCGCCGCAGCCGCGGTATTGTACGAGCCGTCGACGGCGACCGATTTATAAAACCAGAAGTTTAGCGTCTGCGTATTGTACATACCGTTGGTAAGCATTAAGATCGGACCGGTTATCGTAAAAATGTGCGAAACCTTTAATATCAGAATCGTGGAAATCGTGCCCCATATCATGGGAATGATTATGCGTATTATTTCCTGCCGCTTATTCGCGCCGTCGATTGCCGCCGCCTCGAGCACCTCTTTTGGAACGCGCCTTATTGCGCCCTCGATAATGAGGTTGCTTGAGTACAGTCCCGCCCAGATGCAGTAACAAATAACCGTCTTGTATGCGTTGTCGTACGAAGTCAAAAGCGGCGGCAGTTGAATGCCGATTTTGCTTAAGAGTACGGGAAGCGCACCTACGTTGTCCTGAAGTATACTCGTGATCATTGTGCCGAACGCCGTTTCCGAAATAATCGTCGGAATGTACAGCATTACGCGGAAGTATTTCGACCCGCGCATATTGCGGCTGAATCCGTATGCGATCAGGAATATCGGAATCATCATCAGTAAGTCTACGGTGAACATTATAGCGGTATTTTTGAGCGCAATCGACAGGTCGCTGCCCGCATTGGTAAACGATCGGAAAACGCTTGTGAAGTTTTCGAGCGTGAAGCTGGTCACCTCTTCTCCCGCAACGTATTTTGTTCTTTGAAACGCAAGTAAAATCGAGGTGAAGTTGACGCCGACGTAAAAGACGAAGAACGAAATAATCGGCAGCGCAGTTCCCAGGATTATAAACGGGTACTTGCCGCGCCTTAGCGGACGCGGCAGATCGTCGTACCTGTCAAGCCACGTTTTTTTGCGAACCGTGGCGTTTCTGTCTAAAGTAACTTGATCCTTCATGATTTTCGCCTCACTTAACGGGGACTACGAACAGCATATCTCCCGCATTCAATTTCATTCCGAGTTTGCCGCCCGAAAGATTATAGCACTTGCCGTCGGTGTCGTTGGTGACGAGCTCGCCGTTTTTGTAAACGAGCGCGCGGCTCGCATTGTTGAACTCGAGCGAAATTTCGTTTGTCTTGCGGTAAAATGGGTCGGCGTAGGTAGTTACCAAGAACCCGTCGTTGTTATTCTTATCCTTGAACGTGCCGATAAGTAAGTCGCGCTCGGTGTTAATGCTCTTTATCCTCTCATGACCGTCGAGCGAGTAAGCAAGCTGCGTAAAGTGCGATCTGTCCTGAGTGCCGAAGCCCGTTGCGGTACCAGCTTTTGTGATCGTTCCTTTATAGTCGAACGCGCGGTAGACGTGCTCCCACTTAAATAGCTCTCCGAAAGCCTCTTGAACGTAGCCGTAAATGGGCAGCTTTTCGCCGCTCTGCGCAACCATGCTGTCACCGAAGCCCGTGTTGTTAAACTTCAGATATGTAAAGCAAGCCATGCCGACCGAGCCGTAAGCCATATTGACCGCGCACTCAAAACGAATATCCTCAACGCTTTGCGGGGCGCGCATTTGCCCGTTTTCGTATTCGAGCGTCTGGATATATGTGTACAAATCCACGTCGTATCTTAGCGCCGCCTGCGAAAAGTTTTCCAGGCTCTTGAGCCATCTTGCTCCGAGATGGGGCAATACCTTATCGCCGTCGATATCCGCCTCGAACGGATAGCAATCGTACATCAGCTTCTTTTTGTCCTGCTTGCTTAAGACCTTTTGAGCATACTCGTCGATAAACGTGTCGAAATCGCTCGTTCCGTCGCCGTGCATCATATTGATAAGGTACTCATGATTCTTATACTTGCTCTGCTTCCATGCGTCCAGGTCGTTAGCTATCCAATCGAACTGTGTACGCATCGGCTCGTCGAACATATAAAAGCCCTCGAACGCGGGGTATTGCGTAAAGTCGGTGTCGTATGCGGTAAAGCTCTTTTCCTTTCCCGGCTCGTCGTGAGTGTTGTTGGGCATTATGTAAGCCTTAAGACCGTTATTCTCGCACGCCTCGAGCGCTTTTACAAGCGACGTCTCCGTGTTAGTACCGTACCAGCCGTCTAAAAACACGTAGCGGATATTGCAGTCGGCAACGTCTTTATACGCCGCGTCGGTAACCTGCGCGGGGTCGCCGAAAATAGCGGTGTAAATTCCCTCGGTCATAGGATCGGTCAAAGGCGCGTACGTAGGCAACTCGCCCGTTCCGTCGCCCGCAGGGTTACTTTCCTCGGGCGCGCAACCGACAGCCACGCACACGGTCATCATAACAGCCATGATTACGCTTAAAAGTTTTTTCATTATTCTCCTCCGGATTGGTATTTGCTTATTTGACAATATAATCATAACACAGGTTTAGTCAAATATCTATCTGTATTCTGCCGCATTCTTGCTGTATTCTGCATTCTTATATTTCGACACCGACGTAAAAAACCACGAAATAGCTGAAAATACTCACAAAAAATGACAAAAACAGGTGTTTCGGTCCGCTTATAGCTTTGATTTATTTATTTGACAAAATTGTGTTATTATGCTACTATGAGTGTAGGTCAGGAGGTGGAGCGTTATGTTTTCGCAGAATATTACCGATCAATCGCAAATCGTAGATCTCGGGGAGCTCAGCGTTTACGAGCATTGCAGTCCCTTCCCTGACGCCGACGCCGCATTTAACTGGCTTAACTGTTCGTATCCGTTTATGCACAGGCACAACTATTTCGAAGTGCTTATCGTGACTGCGGGCGAAATCAAGCATATAATCAACGGTCAGTCATACACCATGCAAACAGGCGACGCGTGCCTTATCCGTCCCGACGATTGTCATAAAATGATACTTACCCCCCCCCCGCGACGGAGACAACTTTCAGCACCTCAACTTTCTGATACGCTCTGACTATATCAAATCGGTTTTCAATGAATATGCCGAGGACTTAAACGACAAACTCATTTCCGACCCCAATATTCTGAAATTCAGAATTTCTCCCGCGTCGCTTTCTAAGCTCATTAATTCGTGCCTTGCCATTCAGTCGGATAATTTGAGCTATGCCGACAAGGTTCTGCACTGCAAAATTCTCGTTGGCAGAATAATTAATACTTTCCTCGAGAACTACTTTCCCATGCTCTCCGCATACCCTCAATGGTTTTCCGATTTCCTCTTTTCTCTCAACAACCCCAAAGCAGACTCGCGTATCGAAGAAGTAACGAAAAACGCGCCCTACAGTTATTCGAGACTGTCGCGCAT